>CALJLX010000392.1 GCA_937982495.1 uncultured Desulfuromonas sp. | reverse complement strand
CCAGGCAATTTGCCGATGCCGGCCGGCGGCGCTTGCTAAGGCCTGTTGCGCGCCCACCCCCGAAGAGGGATCGGCGAGAACGAAGCGCGCCAGCATCCGCCGCATCTGCTCCGCCTGGGAGGACAGTTCCTCGGCGGCGGCCGCGCTTTCCTCGGCGTTGGCGGTATTTTTCTGGGTGACGCCGTCAATCTGCCCCAACCCCATATTGACCTGGTTGATCCCCTCGGCCTGCTCGCTGGAAGCCGCTTTGATTTCGGCGATCAGATCGCTGACCTTGCCCACCACGCCGAGGATTTCGGCAAAGGCCGTCGCGGTTTCATTGGCGATACGAGAGCCGTTTCTGGCCTTCTCCACCGCCCCCACGATCAGTTCGGCGGTCTCCTGGGCCGACTTGGCGCTCCGCGCGGCGAGATTGCGCACCTCCTCGGCGACCACCGCGAAGCCTTTGCCGTGCTGCCCGGCCCGGGCCGCCTCGACCGCCGCGTTCAAAGCCAGCAGATTGGTCTGGAAAGCAATTTCGTCTATCGATTTGATGATGCGCGAGATGTTCTGGCTGGCGGCGTTGATCTCATTCATCGCCCCGACCATGTCGTGCATCCGGCCATTGCCCTTTTGCGCGAAATCCCGCGCCTCGGTCGCCAGGACATGGGCCTCGCCGGCGTGGTCGGCGTTGAGGCGGGTCTGAGCCGCCAACTCGTTGAGGGAGGCGGAAATTTCCTCCAGGGAACTGGCGGTGGTACTCGCCCCTTCCGAGAGGTCCTGGCTGGAGTCGGCCACCTGGGCACTGGCCGCGTTAATCTGAACCGAAGCCGTCTGGATCTCCCCGAGAACGGCGTTCATATCCGCCAAGGTTTTTTCCAGTGCCCGGCGAACCTCATCCTCCTCGTCGACGGGGTGCACCCGCACATCAAGGCGACCGGCGGCCATGCCCTGCAAGGCACCCACCACCTCCGTTTCGAGATTCTCGGCAAAATCGTTCAAGGCGTGCGCCATGTCGCTGAACTCGTCGTTGCGCCGTCCCACATCGAGCCGCGCATGAACCCGGCCGTTCTTCAAGGCTTCGGCCATGGCGACGGTCTTTTTCAGGGGAGCGAGGATGTCCCGGGCAAAACGGATGAAGAGCACGGCCAGCAGAATGACGGTCGACAGAAACAACGTGAGCAGCATCAACCGGGCCTTGCGGGACTCGTTGTGCAATTGGGTCTGGGCGGCCTGGGCGATGCGTTCCGCCTCGGCGGAGACCCGCTCCAGTTCCAGGCGGTTTTCCGCGACCTGTTCTCCGATCTGTTGCGACAGACTGCCGAGGGTGCGGGAGATGAACCAGTACATGCCGGTCATGGCTACCACCGTCGCTCCCTGCTT
>CALJLX010000391.1 GCA_937982495.1 uncultured Desulfuromonas sp. | reverse complement strand
TCGATGATGTCGCCATGGCCATGGGCTGGGATTTCACCCTTGCGAGCGATCTGGAATTCGCCATTGTCGATTTCATCCTGAGCGATACCGCCCCGACTTCGGGTTTCTATCTGGTGCATCAAGACCCCGACAGTCAATACAATCTTTACTTTTCCAGCACTCTTGATATCGGCGCCATTCCCGAACCGGGCACCCTGCTGCTTCTGGGGGGCGGATTCGCGGGGCTGATTCTGTTGAGACGGCTGCGCGGCTAGAAAAATTTTCAGGTTTGGCGGATTCGTCGGAGGTTGGGGCTCCGGCGAACCGGGCGAGGGGGAGAAGGGAAGAGCCGGAAGCTCCGGCGGCATTTCCCGCCTGTCATGCATCTCGTGCTGATCTGTTTTCCGAGGGGTTCTCGGCCCGCAGGGGTCCATTGAATCAAAGGAGAGATCGCCATGCCTCGCATCCGTTCCGCGAAAGCGTTCCTCATTCTCATGGTTTTTCTCGCGGCGCTGCTGTCGTCGATGACGGCGCTGGCCGCTCCCACCAAGGTCATCTGCGTCCCCTGGCAGGGGGACATCACCAAGTATCACACCACCTGGGACGGCCTTTCGGTCTACCTCAAGGCGGTGGTCCACACCAACAGCACCGCCGCCATCTACTACAAATGGGTTTTCGGCGACGGTTCCGAGTCCGTCGTCACGGCACTCTCCGGGGCGACCAAGTACAATGTCGAGGTCCGGCATACCTATACCGGCGCGCCGGGTACGCCCTTCACTGCCCGGCTGGTGGTCGCGGACAACGACGCTCTGGCCAACGCCCTGGAAGATACCTATCTGGTCGAGATCGAAGAGGCCAATCTCGACAGCAAGATCAACGTGGCCATCGACAACGGCCTCTGGTATCTCTACAAGAGCGGTTACGACAGCAGTTCCTACTATCGCACCCTCGACGGTTCGCCCTTCATGGTCTGGTCGTACAGCAGCTATTTCGCTTCTCCCACCGCCTCGGCGATCCACGCATTCCAGATCAATGGCCACAAGGAGACCGGCAATCCCGACCAGGATCCCTATGTCACGGCGGTCGAGCGGGGCTTTAACTGGCTGTTCAACGGCTATTATTACTCCACGTCCTATCTCATGCTGAATGCTTACAATGTCGGGATGGTTGCCGGTGGAAATCCCGACAGCAACGGCAACGGCAAGGGCATTGAAGTCCGAGATTACGGCTACCGCCCGGTTTATCAGGGGGGGATGGTCATGGACGCGATCATCGCCTCGGGAACTCCCGACGCCAGCAGCGGCCGCGACTTCGACGGCGACGGCACGGCCGACACCTATCGGGAAGTGCTCCAGGACATGATCGACCAGTACGCCTGGGGGCAGTACGACAGCGTCTATTCCATCTACGGGATCATCGGCGGCTGGCGTTACAACTGGAATGACTGGCCAGACAATTCGGCCTGCCAGTGGGGCGCCATCGGCATGATTCCCGCCCAGGAGCCGCCCTGGAACTGCACGGTTCTGCCCTGGGTGAAGGAATACAACAACAACTGGCTCCGTTACAGCTATTCGCAGCCCTTCAGCGGCCACCCCGAGTGGGGCGGTTTTGGCTACACCAGCCCGAGTTGGGGCTATGCCCTGACCCCCTCGGGGATGGTGCAGCTGTCCTTCGCCGGGCAGACCACCGCCGATTCCCGTTGGGTGACGACGGAACGCTGGCTGGCCGACAACTGGGTCACCACCTACAACTGGCTCGGGCAGAACGATGTCTATGCCTACTATGCCTTCGCCAAGGCCATGCGCCTGGCCAAGCCCACCCCGGTGGTGAATTTTACCTCGAACAATTTTGACTGGTATCGGGGCAACGCCGGCACCATGGGGCTGGCGCAGAAGATCGCCGACCGCCTGGTGAGCAGCAGCTACTGGGATTATTACGGCCCGATTCTCGGCACGTCCTGGGGTGTCATCATCCTGCGCCCGGTCCTCTTCAGCGCCGCCCCCATCGCCTGCTTCGACGCCGATCCCAATCCCAGCTATCCCGACTTCCCCATCAATTTCAACCCGGCCTGTTCCTCCCATTCGGAACCGGGCAAGGATATCGACAGCCTTACCCTGTTCGAATGGGACTGGGATAATGACGGCGTCTATGACGAGACGACCGCGACTCCGCAGGA
>CALJLX010000390.1 GCA_937982495.1 uncultured Desulfuromonas sp. | reverse complement strand
TTCGAGCCGCCGGTCTCCACGCCGATTTCGCGGATGATGCGCAGGGAGGCGTCGCGCAGGATCTGGTATTCCTTGTCGGTCAGCGTTTGCGCCGGGGCGACGGTGATGGAGTCGCCGGTATGCACGCCCATGGGATCGAGGTTTTCGATGGAGCAGATGATGACCACGTTGTCGGCGAGGTCGCGCATGACCTCCAACTCGTATTCCTTCCAGCCGATGACCGATTCCTCCACCAGGATCTCATCCGTCGGCGAGGCATCGATGCCGGCCATGGCCATCTGCTCGTACTCTTCCCGGTTGTAGGCGATGCCGCCGCCGGTGCCGCCCAGGGTAAAGGAGGGCCGGATGATGGCGGGGAAACCGACGTGTTCGATGACCTCCAGGACTTCCTGGTAGTTGTGCGCCAGTCCCGAGCGGGGCACGGCCACGCCGATGCGCTCCATGGCCTGTTTGAACAGGGTGCGGTCCTCGGCCATCTCGATGGCCGGCAGCTTGGCGCCGATGAGCTCCACGCCGAACTTGTCGAGGGTGCCGTTCTTGGCCACCGCCACCGCCGTGTTGAGGGCGGTTTGCCCGCCGAGGGTCGGCAGCAGGGCGTCGGGACGCTCCTTCTCGATGATGCGCGCCAGCACCTCGGGTGTCACCGGCTCGACGTAGGTGCGGTCGGCGAAGCCGGGATCGGTCATGATCGTCGCCGGATTGGAATTGAGCAGGACGACTTCGTAGCCTTCTTCCTTCAACGCCTTACAGGCCTGGGTGCCGGAATAGTCGAACTCGCAAGCCTGGCCGATGACGATCGGCCCGGCGCCAACGATGAGAATCTTCTTGATGTCTGTGCGTTTGGGCATTCTTTTATTACCTCAGTGACAGGTGACGAGTGACGAGTGACGAGTGGTTAGTTTTTTTCTCGTTACTCGTTACTCGTCACTGTTTTTTCCTTTTCCATCATCGCGATAAAGCGGTCGAAAAGATAGCGGGCGTCGTGCGGCCCCGGCGAGGCCTCGGGGTGATACTGGACGGAGAAGGCCGGGAGCGTCCGATGGCAAATCCCCTCGACGGTGTTGTCATTGAGATTGACATGGGTCTGGACCGCGCTGTCGGTGATGGAGGCGGCATCGACGGCGAAGCCGTGATTCTGCGAGGTGATCTCCACGGCGTGCTCATCCCCCTGCAAGACCGGCTGGTTGCCGCCGCGATGGCCGAACTTGAGCTTGTAGGTTTTGCCGCCCAGGGCCAGGCTGAGCAACTGATGGCCGAGGCAGATGCCGAAAATCGGCTTCTTGCCGAGAATCTTGCGGATGTTCTCCTGGGCATGGCGAATCGGCTCGGGGTCGCCGGGACCGTTGCTGAGAAAGACCCCGTCCGGGTTCATCGCCAGCACCTCTTCCGCCGGCGTGGCGGCGGGAACGACGGTAACGTCGCAGCCAAGACTGACCAGGTTGCGCAGGATGTTGCGCTTGATGCCGAAGTCGTAGGCCACCACCTTGAAGCGCGCCGGACCCTCGGGCCGGGCATAGCCCCGGCCCAGTTCCCACAGTCCTTCGTCCCAGTGATAGGGCGCCGCGCAGGTGACTTCCCGGACCAGGTCGCGACCGACGATGGAGGGCGCCTTCTTGGCCTTTTCCACCAGGCTATCGGGATTCGGATCGACCGAGGAGATGATGCCGGTCTGGGCGCCGTGGTCGCGGATATGGCGGACCAGCGCCCGGGTGTCGATCCCCTGGATACCGACGATGCCGTTCTCCTTGAGATAGGCATCGAGACTCATGCGCGCGCGCCAGTTGCTCGGCACCTCGTGGTATTCCTTGACCACGAAACCGGCCAGATGCGGACGGGAGGATTCCACATCCTCGGGGTTGATGCCGCAGTTGCCGATCATCGGGTAGGTCATGGTGACGATCTCGCCGCGATAGGAGGGATCGGTGAGGATCTCCTGATAACCGGTCATGCTGGTGTTAAAGACCACCTCGCCGGTGACTTCGCCGGTGGAGCCGAAGGATTTTCCGTGGAAGACCCGGCCGTCGGCCAGGGCCAGAATGGCTTTCATTATGCGTGGGACTCCTTATGGTGGGCGGGTGCCCGTCGAAACGCGCGTGGGCGACTTCGACGGGCGCTTATAGTCAGGGATTTAACGCTGATAGACGACTTTGCCGCCGACGATGGTGCGAACCGCCGCGCCCTGGACGTTCCATCCGTTAAAAGGCGTATTCTTGCTTTTCGACTGGAGCTTGGCCGCTTCGACCGTCCATTTCAGTTCCGGGTCGATCAGGGTGACATCGGCGACGGCGCCGACGCTCAGGGTGCCGCGCGGGATGCCGAGAATCCGCGCGGGAGCGGTCGTCAGCTTGGCGACCATGTCGCCGAGAGCAAGGACGCCGTCGCGGACCAGGGCGAGGCTCAGCGGCAGGGCGGTTTCGAGGCCGACGATGCCGTTCAGGGCGACGTTGAACTCGACATTTTTCTCGTCGATATGATGGGGCGCATGGTCAGTGGCGATGGCATCGACGGTGCCGTCGGCCAACCCCTGGCGCAGGGCCGCCACATCTTCGGCGCCGCGCAGCGGCGGATTCATTTTGGCGTTGGTATCGTAGCCGCGCACCGCGTCCTCGGTCAGGGTGAAGTGGTGCGGAGTGGCCTCGCAGGTCACCTTGACCCCACGTTTCTTGGCGGCGCGAACGATCTCCACCGAGCCCTTGGTGGAAACGTGGGCGACATGCAGCCGGGCGCCGGTGAATTCGGCGAGGAGCACGTCGCGGGCGGTGGCGGCATCCTCGGCGACCCAGGGGATCCCCTTGAGGCCGAGTTCGGTGGCGACGAAGCCGTAGTTCATCACCCCTTCGCCGACCAGGGAAAGATCCTCGGCGTGGGAAATGAGCGGCAAGCCGAAGGGTTTGGCATATTCGAGGGCACGACGCATGATCTCACCGTCGCTCACCGGCTTGCCGTCGTCGGAGAGGGCGATGCAGCCGGCATCCTTGAGGTCCCCCATCTCGCTGAGGGTTTCCCCTTTCAGCCCCTTGGTGATGCTGCCGATGGGGAAAACGTTGGCCGTCCCTTCCGCTTTCGCTTTTTCGATGATGTAGCGGGTAACCGCCTTGTTGTCGTTGATCGGGTTGGTGTTCGGCATGCAGGCCACCGAAGTGAAGCCGCCGGCCACCGCCGCTCTCGTGCCGGAGACGATATCCTCCTTGTATTCCTGGCCGGGATCGCGCAGATGCACATGCATGTCGATCAGACCGGGGGTCACCAGCAGCCCGGCGGCGTCGATGACTTCGGCGCCTTTGCCGTCCAGATTTTTGCCGACCTGGGTGATGCGCCCATCCTGAATCAGCAGGTCAAGGGTATCGTCGATGCCGTTGGCCGGATCGATGATCCGGCCGCCTTTGATAAGAATGCTCATATCCGTCACCTCTTTAAGGAAAATCGTCAAAATCAGGATTCGCTCGCTTCGCCGCCGGCCACCAGGTAGAGCAGGGCCATGCGGATCGCCACGCCGTTTTCCACCTGGTCGAGAATCACGCTCTGCTTCCCGTCGGCCACGTAGGAGGAAATTTCCACCCCGCGATTCAGGGGGCCGGGATGCATGACGATGGCGTCGGGCTTGGCCAGGGCCAGGCGCGCGGGGTTGAGGCCGTAGAGGCGGGCATATTCGCGCAAAGTCGGCAGCAAGGTCTTGCCCTGGCGCTCCAGTTGGATACGCAGCATCATGACCACGTCGGCGTCGCGCACCGCGTCGTCCATGTCGGTGAAGACCTCGGCGCCGAGGCGCTCGATCCCCGGCGGCATCATGGTGCCGGGACCGCAGAGGCGAACCTTCATCCCCATCTTGGTCATGGCGTAGAGGTCGGAGCGGGCCACCCGGCTGTGGGTGATGTCGCCGACGATGGCGACGGTCAGCCCTTCGAGCCTGCCTTTGTGCTGACGGATGGTGAGCAGGTCGAGAAGCGCCTGGCTGGGATGCTCGTGGGCGCCGTCGCCGGCGTTGATGACCGAGCAGTGGATGCGCTCGGCCAGGTAGTGCGGGGCGCCGGAGGCGGAATGGCGCATGACGATGATGTCGGGCTTCATCGCCTGGATGTTCTTGGCGGTATCCTCCAGCGTCTCGCCCTTGGTCACCGAGGAGGTGGAGGCGGTCATGTTGATGGTGTCGGCGGAAAGACGCTTGCCGGCGATTTCGAAGGAGGTGCGGGTGCGGGTGCTGGCCTCGTAGAAGAGGTTGACGATGGTCTTGCCCCGCAAGGTCGGTACTTTCTTGATCTCGCGGCTGTTGATTTCCCTGAGACTTTCGGCGGTATCGAGAATCAGTTCGATGTCTTCTTTGGAGAGCTGTTCCGTGCCAAGGATATGCTTATGGCGGAAAGACATGGGGGCCTCCCTGCTGGGTGTTTAGGGTTTGACGAGACGGACTTCGACCGGGTTGTTGTCGCCGGCGAACTCGACGAGAATTTTCTCCTCGCGGGAGGTCGGCACGTTGCGCCCGACGTAGTCGGCGCGGATCGGCAACTCCCGGTGGCCGCGGTCGATGAGGGTGGCCAGCTGGATATTTTTCGGCCGGCCGATGTCGACGAGGGCATCCATGGCGGCGCGGATGGTGCGACCGGTGAAGAGGACGTCGTCGACCAGCACCACCTTGCGACCATCGAGGGGGAAGGGAATTTCCGTCTTGCCGAGGGGCAGACTGCCGCGGGAACCGAGGTCGTCGCGATACATGGTGATGTCGATGGTCCCCAGGGGGATCTTTTCTCCCTCGATCTGGGCGATCCGTTCGCCGAGGATGCGCGCCAGGTGGTCGCCGCCGCTGCGGATACCGATCAGAACGAGCCCCGCCGTCCCTTTATTGCGTTCGAGAATCTCGTGCGCAATCCGGGTGAGAGCGCGACCGATGCCGGCGCTGTCGAGAATCACCGTTTCGTTGCTAGCCATGCCCGAATCTCCTTTGGTTCGTGGTTACGGCACAAAAAAATACCTTCCCGCCGGTGGGCGAAAAGGTATGGGTGTACGAATTGCGGAACTGGTTTTCTGCATCTTTGCCACCCTTGCTAATCTCTCGGGATTAACGTTAAAGGGATACGTGAAATTTTTGGAACTATAGCAACAGGAAATCGGTCAAGTCAACGGAAAACGCTTGGTCGGTATTTACTCGATGGGGCGGCCGAGACGGTTCCAGCGGATCTTGTTGAGCCAGCCGGCCTGCGAGTCCCAGGACCAGTATTTGATGAAGGCCAGCCCTTTGATCTTCGATTCTTCGACAAATCCCCAGAATCGGCTGTCGTAGGAGCGGTCGCGGTTATCCCCCATGACGAAATAATGCCCCTCGGGAACCGTGACCGCGGGCATGAAGTCGCGAGGGCCGAAACCGGGGGCGACGACATTGGCCTCTTTGTGGATTTCCTGGGCAATGTGAAAAGGCTCGCCGTTGACCAGGACTTTTTTGTCCAGAACTTCCACGGTGTCGCCGGGAAGTCCGACGATGCGCTTGATGAAGTCCCGGCGCTGGAAGAAGTTCTTCCCTTCGTCCTCGGGAAATTCGAAGACGATGACATCCCCCCGCTCGGGATGGCGGATGGTCAGGTAGCGGCCATCGACAAAGGGCACCTGCACGCCGTAAAGAAACTTGTTGACCAGCAGATGATCGCCGATCAGCAGGGTATCTTCCATGGAGCCGGAGGGAATCTTGAAGGCCTGGACGACGAAGGTGCGGATGATCAGCGCCAGAATGGCGGCGACGAAAAGAGCCTCGGCGTACTCCCGATACCAGGGTTTCTTGACCGCCGCCGGGACGGAACTTTCGGATTTCGACATTATTTCTGCTCTTTCACCTTGAGAATGGCGAGGAACGCCTCCTGGGGCAGCTCGACGTTGCCGACCTGCTTCATCCGTTTCTTGCCCTCTTTCTGTTTTTCCAGCAGCTTCCGCTTTCGGGTGATGTCGCCGCCGTAGCATTTGGCAGTAACATCCTTGCGCAGAGCCTTGACGGTTTCGCGGGCGATGACCTTGCCGCCGATGGCGGCCTGGATAGCGACCTCGAACTGTTGCCGGGGGATGAATTCCTTCATTTTCGACACCAGATCCCGGCCCCGGTACTGGGCCTTGTCGCGATGAACGATGAGCGACAAGGCATCGACCAGGTCGCCGTTGATCAGCACGTTGAGGCGCACCAGGGCGCTTTCGCGGTAGTCGAGATGCTCGTAGTCGAAGGAGGCGTAGCCGCGGGTAATCGACTTGAGCCGGTCGTAGAAATCGAGGACGATTTCGTTCAAAGGCAGCTCGTAAACGACCATGACCCGGTTGGCGGTGAGGTATTTGATCTCCCGCTGCACGCCGCGTTTTTCCTCGCACAGGGCGAGAACGGTCCCGACGAACTCGTTGGGCACATGAATCGAGGCGAGGATGAAAGGCTCTTCGATGCGCTCGATATACTGCACCTCGGGAAGCTTATTGGCGCTCTCCACCCGCAGGTGTTCCCCCTTGACCGTGGTCACATTGTAAACGACGGTCGGCGCGGTGGTAATGAGGTCGACGCCGAACTCTCGCTCCAGACGTTCCTGAATGATCTCCATGTGCAGCAGGCCGAGGAAGCCGCAACGGAAGCCGAAGCCGAGGGCGAGGGAATTCTCCGGTTCGAAGGAAAAGGAGCTGTCGTTAAGCCGCAGCTTTTCCAGGGCGTCGCGCAGGGTGTCGTACTCGCCGGTGTCGATGGGATAGAGACCGGAAAAGACCATCGGCTTGACTTCCTTGAAGCCGGGGAGCGGCGTTTGCGCCGGACGATGCAGGTGGGTGATGGTGTCGCCGACCTTGGCGTCCTGCACCACCTTGATCCCGGCGATGAGAAAACCGACCTCGCCGGCGGAAAGTTCCGGCATCTCCACCGGATGCGGGGTAAAGACGCCGACCTTGAGGACCTCATAGCTCTTTTTATTGGCCATGAGCTGGATTTTCTCCCCCTTTTTCAGACACCCGTCGAAGATCCGGACAAGAATGATGACCCCCTGATAAGAGTCGTACCAGGAGTCGAAAATCAGCGCCTTGAGCGGCGTATCGGGGTTGCCTTTGGGGGGCGGCACCTTCTTGACCACCGCTTCGAGGATCTCGTGAATGCCGATCCCTTCCTTGGCGCTCGCCTCCACGGCGTCGGCGGTGTCGAGACCGATGATCTCCTCGATCTCGGCCTTGACCGCCTTGGCGTCGGCGCTGGGCAGGTCGATCTTGTTGAGCACCGGAAAGACTTCGAGGTTCTGGTCGATAGCGAGGTAGACGTTGGCCAGGGTCTGCGCCTCGACCCCCTGGGAAGCGTCGACGACCAGCAGCGCCCCTTCGCAGGCGGTGAGGGAGCGGCTCACCTCGTAGGTGAAATCCACATGCCCGGGAGTATCGATGAGATTGAGGACGTAATCATGGCCGTCGTCAGCTCGGTAGTTGAGGCGCACGGCCTGGGCCTTGATGGTGATGCCGCGCTCCCGTTCCAGCTCCATCTTGTCGAGGAACTGGTCGGTCTTTTCCCGGTCGCTCAAAGCGCCCGTGGTTTCCAGGAGCCGGTCGGCGAGGGTCGATTTTCCGTGATCGATATGGGCGATTATGGAAAAATTTCGGATATACTGTTGGTCCATGAAAACGCTTTTTCGGCTTGATGTTAG
>CALJLX010000389.1 GCA_937982495.1 uncultured Desulfuromonas sp. | reverse complement strand
GAATCGGGACTTCGGTGAGGGTGGCAAAGTACATGAAGGCGCCGACGACCGAGGCGAAGAGATTGGCCCAGAGGGAGTTGCCGCCGACCAGGCCGGCAATCCAGGAAGACGGAATCAACCCCTCGTGGTCGGGACGGCCGAGCAGCGCGCCGGACGCCAGCACCCCCCAGAAAAGCAAAGGCATGATCTTTTTGGCAAAATCCCAACTGGTGGCGAACCACTCCCGCAGTTCGCCCGCCTCGTCACGCCCGGTCGCGGTCAGCACCGACAGCGCGATGGTTCCGGCGACAAAGGGGATAATGGGATTGTCCGGGAAGATCAGGGCCAGCGCCGCCACCGGCAGCGCCGCCAGCAGCATGGGCAGTTTGCCGACTTGAAACCAGCTCACCAGCATGATCGCCAGAGCCAGGGAGAAAAGCCCGGTGACGAGCCATTTTGCGGCAAAGATCGCCTGCCAGAGCCCGGTCGGATCGGCCGGCTTGCCCCAGTTGGCGAAGACCAGGATGCCGACCATGCTGGCGAAATAGAGCGCCGTCTGCCACAGGGGGCGGGCCACTTCCGGTTCGGGCATCCCCGCCGCCGCTTCAAGCTTTTCCTGTTCCTCCTTGCGGAAGAAAAAATGCATGAGCAAGCCGATAATGACGGCGAAACTAATCGCCCCCACCGCCCGGGCGATGCCCATCTCCGGTCCGAGGACGGCGGCGGTCAGGACGATGGCGAGGATGTTGATGGCCGGGCCGGAATAAAGAAAGGCACAGGCCGGTCCCAATCCCGCGCCCATGCGATGGATACCGGCGAAGAGCGGCAGGATGGTGCAGGAGCAGACCGCCAGAATGGTGCCCGATCCGGCGGCGACGCCGTAGGCGACGGCCTTGTTGGCTTTCGGACCCAGGTATTTCATTACCGCCGCCTGACTGACGAAAACCCCGACCGCCCCGGCGATGAAGAAGGCCGGAACCAGGCAGAGCAGCACATGTTCCCGGGCATACCATTTGGCCAGATGCAGGGCTTCCCAGAGGGCGTTTTCGAGGCGTTGCGTTTCTTGCAGCCAGTCCACTGGCAGCCAGTAGCAGGCGACGAAAACGGCGATGATCCCAGCCAAAGATTTCCACTCGTTTTTCCAGTTCATAGACCGTCCTCGACTTGATTCTCTTGGCCAAATCGCCAAATGTCCGGGCAAAAAAAGGGCCGGGGGCTAGCGACAGCCCCCCGCCAGGCAAGCCACGCGAGCCCCGGCCTGGGATTCCAGTACCGATTCCACACAGTCGAAGAACTTGAGCATGCAGGGAATCCGCAGCCGGTAGTAGACCTGATTGCCCCGTTTGTCGTCCGCGACGATGCCCGCCTGGCGCAAGACCGAAAGATGCTTGGAAACAGTGGAGATGTCGGCGCCGATCATCTCGGTCAGTTCACAGACGCAGCGTTCGGTCTTTTCCAGTTCTTCGATGATCAGCAACCGGCTCGGGTGGGCCATGGCCTTGAGCACCCGGGCCCGCGCCTCCAGATGGGCTTTGCGTTCTTTGTCCATAGCTGCGTCGCTCCTTTGTTTTGGCTATTTGGCATATTAGCCAAGTAGATGTGGATGTCAAAGATTTTTTCTCTTGATCCGATCAATTTGGTCAAATTTCTCTTCCGCATTTCCGGGGAAATTTGTCTTTTCGACTTTTTCCCAAGAATGTTAGTCTGTCGGCTCCATGAACCCAAGGGAGGAAGAACCGGGATGAGTCAGGAAGAAAAGGGTGGGATTCAGCGCAGTTTCTTTGCCGTTCCCCGGATGGATTGCCCCTCCGAAGAAAATCTCATCCGCATGGCGCTGGACGATCTCGGGAAGGTGCTGTCTTTGGCCTTCGATCTTTCCGCCAGGCGGCTGACGGTCGTCCATCGCGGAGAAGTGGCGGCGGTGCTGGAACGGCTGGAACCGCTCGGGCTGGGGGCGGAACTGCTGGCTTCGGAGCGGGTTGCCGAGACCGAGGTCGTGGCGAAGGACCCGTCGGAGGATGCGGCGGAGGCCAAAACCCTGAAGACCCTGCTGGCGATCAATGGCGGCATGTTCGTCGTCGAGATGGCCGTCGGTCTGCTGGCGCAGTCGACGGGATTGATCGCCGATTCCCTCGATATGTTCGCCGACGCCGCCGTTTACGGGGTGGCCCTGTACGCGGTGGGGGGCGCGGCCCGCTTGAAGGTGCGCGCCGCCCGCTTCGCCGGCTGGTTGCAGCTGGCCCTGGCCCTCGGTGCCCTGGCCGAGGTCGTGCGCCGCTTCCTTTACGGCAGCGAGCCGGTTTCGGCGCTGATGATGGGGATGGGCCTGACGGCGCTGGCGGCGAATGTCTGCTCGCTCATGCTCATCGCCCGCAAACGCGACCGGGGGGCGCACATGCAGGCGAGCTACATTTTCTCCGCCAACGACGTCATCGCCAACCTCGGGGTCATCGTCGCCGGCGCCCTGGTCGCCTTCAGCGGCTCGCGCCTTCCCGACCTCATCGTCGGTACGGTTATCGGCCTGATCGTGCTCCACGGCGCCCGGCGGATTCTGCGGCTGAAGTGACCGGGACGGCCCGGTTTTTCGGCTCGGCCGGATTTTCGCGAATCTCGTATGGTTGCTAAACGCCGAACGGCCTCCCTTGGGAGGCCGTTCGGGTTAGCGGATCAGGCGCATTCGCTGTAGCCGCAGGCGTGGCAGACGCAGCAGCCGCCTTCGTGCTCGACCGGCCCGCCGCATTCGGGGCAGGCGCCGCCGTTGTGCTTGATGGCGACGCCGTCCTCGCCGTGCTGGGCCATGTGCATCTGAATCGCCTTAGCCACGGCGTCAGCGCAGGAAGTGACGCGGTTTTCGCCGAAACCGGCTGGCTTGTGGCAGGTGATGCCAATCATCTGCTTCACCGCCTGCCGCGCCTGCACGCCGCTGCGCCAGGCGAGGGAGACGAGGCGGCCGATGGCCTCGCACTGGCTGGCGGCGCAACCGCCGGCCTTGCCCATGGTGGTGAAGAGCTCGAAGAGTCCTTCGTTGTCCTCGTTGATGGTGATGTAGAGCGGTCCGCAGCCGGTGGTCATCTGATAGGTGGCGCCGCGCAACGCCCGGGGCCGCTCGCGCTTGCGTCCCTGTTTCTTGGTTTCGCGGGGGACCGTGTCCTCCGGCGCCTTCTGCTCCTTGCCCACCGACAGCACCTGCTGGTCGCGGCTGCCGTCGCGATAGATGGTGACGCCCTTGCAGCCGAGCTGGTAGGCCAGCCGGTAGACGGTGGCGACGTCTTCGCGGCTGGCGCTGTTGCAGAAATTCACGGTCTTGGAGACGGCGTTATCCGTGTACTTCTGGAAAGCCGCCTGCATGCGAATGTGATCCTCGGGGGTGATGTCGTGGGCGGTGACGAAGACCCGGCGGATATCCTCGGGCACCTGCGGGATGTCCCGCACCGTGCCGTGCTGGGCGATGAGCTTCATCAGTTCCGGCGAATAAAAGCCCCGCTCGCGGGCGATCTTTTCAAAGAGCGGGTGAACCTCGACGAGAATGTCGTTATCCAGCACCTGACGCACATAGGAGACGGCGAACAGGGGCTCGACGCCGCTGGAAGCGCCGGCCATGATGGAGATGGTGCCGGTCGGAGCGATGGTGGTGCTGGTGGCGTTACGCACCGGCTTGCCCCCCTTCCGATCGAAGGCGCTGCCTTTGAAGTTGGGGAAGGGGCCGCGCTCGGCGGCGAGTTCGATGGAGACCTGGCGGGCTTCGTCGGTGATGAACTTCATCAGCGTTTCGCCCAGCTCCACCGCCTCGTCGCTGTTGTAGGGCAGGCCGACGAGAATCAGCAGGTCGGCCCAGCCCATGACGCCGAGGCCGATCTTGCGGTTGCTCCGGGTCATCTCGGCGATCTGGGGAATGGGATAGTTGTTGACCTCGATGACGTTGTCGAGGAAGCGTGCGGCCAGGCGCACGACGGTCTTCAGCCGCGCCCAGTCGACGTCGCCGTCCTTGACCATTTTCGCCAGATTGATCGAGCCGAGGTTGCAGGATTCGTAGGGGAGGAGCGGTTGCTCGCCGCAGGGGTTGGTCGCTTCGATCTCGCCGACGTGGGGGGTCGGGTTGTCGCGGTTCAAGCGGTCGAGGAAGATGATCCCCGGCTCGCCGTTGCTCCAGGCCAGCTCGACAATGTGTTCGAAGACCTTGCGTGCCGGCATGGTTTTCACGACTTCTTTGTTGCGCGGGCTGACGATGGCGTACTCGCCGTCCTTTTCCACCGCCTCCATGAAGGCCTCGGTGAGGCCGACGGAGATGTTGAAGTTGGTCAGCACGGTCTGGTCGCGCTTGGCCATGATGAAATCCATGATATCGGGATGATCGACCCGCAGAATGCCCATGTTGGCTCCGCGCCGGGTGCCCCCCTGCTTGATCGTCTCGGTGGCGGCGTCGAAGACCTTCATGAAGGAGAGAGGGCCGGAGGAGACGCCGCTGGTCGAGGCGACCACGTCCCGGGCCGGGCGGATACGGGAGAAGGAGAAGCCGGTGCCGCCGCCGCTTTTGTGGATCAGGGCGGTCTGCTTGATCGCCTCGAAGATCTCTTCCATCGAATCGCCCACCGGCAGCACGAAACAGGCCGAGAGCTGGCCGAGTTCGCGCCCGGCGTTCATCAGGGTCGGGGAATTGGGCAGGAATTCGAGGCCGGTCATGATGCGGTAGAACTCTTCTTCGAGGGCGGCGGCGTCCTGGCCGGTTTTCAGCAACGTTTCCGCCGAGGCGATGGTGCGGGCCACGCGGTGGAACATGTCGGCCGGAGTCTCAAGAACCTTGCCTTCGGCATCGCGCTTCAAATAGCGGCGTTCGAGGACGGTGACGGCGTTGGTGGAAAGGGCAAGAGACGGGGACGCGGCCGGTTTTTTCATCGTTTGGGAATCCTTTGCAATGGAAATTCAAGGGGTTGTTGATAAGCAGGTTGTGCCATATTCTGTGTCGGACGAAATATAAACCACAATATCCTGTGTCTGTCAATCCTGGCGGCACCGTCTTTGGCAAAATTAATGCTTCCGATTCGACGGCCTTGAAGGCGACATGGCTTCCTCTTTCGGCCCGGCTTAGTCCTTTACAGAAATCCGTCGGCTGTGGTAGTTGTAACCCATGGATTAAATGTGCTCTGCAATGATTTTCCAGCCCTTGCCCGGATGCCTTCATGCCTGCCGACGATCCCCGCCCCCCCGACCCCGTACAGGAAGAACTCAAGGATCTCAAGGATGTTCTCTCCGTGGCCCAGGTCGTCGTTTCCTCCCTGGAACTCGACGAGGTGCTGCGGAACATCCTTTACAGCGCCATGGCCGTCATGGATATACCCGCCGGCAGCGTCGCCCTGTATGACGAGCCCCTGGGGCAGCTCTCCCTCCACGCCCACGTCGGCCTGAGCGAAAACTTTTTGCAGCGCTTTCGCTGGCCGGTGAAGGAAGGCTCCCTGATTCATCATGTCCTTGACGAAGGCGAGCTTTTCATTATCGAGGATGTCCAGGGTGGCGGATTCTGTTGCGGCGACGCCCTGATTCTGCAGGAGGGGATTCGCGCCCTCGTTGCCGTCCCCCTGAAGATCCAGAACAAGGTGGTCGGTCTCATCTGCCTGGACGATTTCGCGCCGCGCCAATTCGCCCCCAACCGGCTCAAGGTACTGTCGATTCTGGCGTCCTTCGCCGCCATGAGCATCGACAATGCCTGCCTGCATCAGCGCACCCAGCATCTGGCGGTGACCGACGGGCTCACCGGTCTCTACAACCACCGCCAGTTCCGGCTGATGCTTAAGGACGAGCTCATGCGCGCCCGCCGTTACGCCAAGCCGATGACGCTGCTCATGTTCGACGTGGACAACTTCAAGGCTTTCAACGACCGCTTCGGCCATCTCAAGGGGGATCGCGCCCTGGTCGCCGTCGCCGAGATCCTGCGTTCCGCCATGCGCGAGAGCGACATGGTCTTTCGCTACGGCGGCGAGGAGTTCGTCGTCATCCTCCCCGAAACCGCCATCGACGTGGCCCTGACCGCCGCCGAGCGGGCCCGGTGGGAGATCGAGGAGCGATCCCCGCATCATCTCGACGGCGAGCTGCCGGAAGGGGTGACGGTCAGCGTCGGAGTGGCGGCCTACCCCCGCGACGGCCAGGACCGCGACGCCCTGTTGCAGGTGGCCGATGCGCTTCTCTACCAGGCCAAGCGCGAAGGCAAGAACCGGGTTTATCATCGGCACGATAAGGATTGACGAATGTTTTCCGGAAAGATTCTCATCGTCGACGACGAAGAAGGACTGCGCAAGGTACTGGCGCGGGGGCTCGCCAAGGAAGGCTATCAGACCGAGGCGGTCGGGTCGGGGGCCGAAGCCCTGAGTCGGATCGCCGCCGAAAGTTTCGATCTGGTCATTACCGACATGCAGATGCCGGGGATGAGCGGGCTGGAACTGTTGGCGGAGATCAAGGCCTTCGATCCGGCCCTGCCGGTGCTGGTGATCACCGCCTACGGCACGGTGGAGAGCGCGGTGCAGGCCTTGCGCCTGGGCGCTTACGACTACATCACCAAACCCTTCGAGAGCGACGAAATCAAGCTGACCATCGCCCAGGCCCTGGAGCGGGAACGGCTGCTGGCGGAAAACCGCTATCTCCACGAAGAGTTGCGGGAGCGCTGGCAGGCTTCCGGCATCGTCGGCGACTCCCAGGCCATGGCCCGGGTTTTCGACACCGTCCGATCCGTGGCGGACAGCACCGCCAATGTTCTGGTCACCGGCGAATCGGGAACGGGCAAGGAGCTCATCGCCCGCTCCATTCATCTTCAATCCCCGCGCAAGGATCAGCCCTTCATCGTCCTCAACTGCGCCGCTTTATCCGAAGGGGTGCTCGAAAGCGAGCTTTTCGGCCACGAAAAGGGGGCCTTTACCGGCGCCTTGGCGACCAAGAAGGGGCGCTTCGAGCTGGCCCACCAAGGCACGCTTTTTATCGACGAGGTTGGGGAGATGTCCCTGGCCGCCCAAGTCAAGTTGCTGCGGGTGATTCAGGAACACGAATTCGAGCGGGTCGGCGGCACCCGGACCATCCACAGCGATGTGCGCCTGGTGGCGGCGACCAACAAGAATCTGGTCGAAGAGGTTCGCCAGGGCCGGTTTCGCGAAGATCTCTATTATCGCCTCAACGTCGTCAATATCGAACTCCCGCCCCTGCGCGACCGGCGCGAGGATATCGAGCCCCTGGCCCGGCATTTTCTCGCCAAGTACGCCCGCGAGACGGGGCGGCCGGTGCGCGCCATCGCCCCCCGCGCCCTCGGCTGCCTGCTCACCCACGACTGGCCGGGGAATGTGCGCGAGTTGCAGAATGCCCTGGAGCGGGCGGTGGTGCTGTGCAAAGGCGATACCGTCACCCCCCGCGATCTCCCCCAGGGAATCGCCGGTCCGGCGCAGATCTGTCTGGAGCTGCCGGAGAGCGGCGGTTCCCTCACCGAGATCCTCGAAGACCTGGAACGTCAGCTGATCCTGCAAACCCTGGCCCGGGAGAAGGGTTCCCAGACCCGGGCGGCGGAGGTGCTGGGGATCAAGCGCACCACCTTGCGTTACAAGATGGAAAAATATCGCATGCTTGACTGACCCGGTTCTTTCGCGCCGGTACGCCCCTTGCTTGTCCCATTCCATTCCATGACATCCCCAATCCCGCGCGGAACCGGATCATGAAACGTCTCTTGCCCCTGGTGATTTTTTTGCTGCTTTTCGGCGTCGAGCCCGCCGCACCCTGTTTCGGCCCCAAGCTCTACCTGGGGGTGCCGGACGATAACCGCGGCCGGGTTTTCGCCGAGCTGACGATCCTCTACGTCAAGGAAAAGACCGGGGTGGAGACGGTCCGGGTGCCCGTGGCCGGCGATGCCGGCATCGCCGGAGTGCGCGGCGCGACCCTCGATCTGGCTCTTTCCGCGACGGCGGCCGACGACTTGCCCGTACTGCTGGCGGCCCCCGGCGGGCCGCTGCTGTTGAGCGGGCCGCGACCGCTGACGGATCTGCAATTTTCCACGGTCCCGGCGGCGCTGAAGAGGCTTGGCGCTTTATTAACCGAGGATTTTTTCGCGGGACTGACGGCCGAGGTCGAAGGGGGCGCCGAACCGGCGGCGGTCGTCGGCCGGGCACTGCGGGAGAAGAGATGGATCTGAAAGGCGCATTCACGTCCCTGCTGCTGGTCTGCGGGCTGCTCGCCGGGTGTGTCGCCGCTTCCCCGCCCACCCTTCCTTCGGCGGCGGAGTTGGAACGCCTGCCGGTCCTTTCCGGCGTCGTTACCGGCCACCGGGTGCTGCGCGGGGAAGTCTATCTCGCCGACGATGCGCGGGTGGCGCCGGACGCGGTGCTGGAACTGCGTCCCGGGACAACGGTCTATGTCCGTTCGGCCGAGGGGACGCAGATCGACCCCGAGTATCTCTCCTCGCTCACCGAACTGCTGGTGCGCGGGCGTCTCGATATCTACGGAACCGCCCGGCGGCCGGTGCGTTTTATCCCGCTGACGCCGGGCAGCCCCGATCAACCGGCTTGGGCCGGGATCACCCTGACCGGGGCCGAAGGCGGCCAAATCGTCGGCGCGCGTATCGAGCGGGCCGAGACCGGGATACTGTGCATCGCTTCCTCGCCGGAGATTCGCGCCAACGTCTTCACCGGCAACCGTTACGGCATCATCGCCCAGCAGGGGAGCGCCCCGCGCATTTTCGACAACCGCATCGAAAAAGGGGAGGGGGGGATTTTCTGCTGGCGCGGCTCGGCCCCGGAGATCGTCGGCAACGAAATTCTCGATCACGCCGAAGAGGGGATTTTCGTCGACGCCGACAGCCGCCCGCTGCTGGCGGGCAACCGGGTGAGCGGCAACGATCTCGGACTGGTGCTGCACGACCCCGCCCTGGTCGGGGATCCGGCCCAGGCGCAAGGCAATCGCGAGAATCTGCGGATTCTGCATCCGCCCTCCTCGGAGGCTGCCCGATGAACGGCCGCTGGGTGCTGTTGCTGCTCATCCTCTTTTGGCCGGGAGTCGTTCACGCCGAAACGGTCTATCGCGGCGAGCAGAGCCTGTGGCAGGATACGGTCTGGAGCGGCGACATTCTCATTGACGGAATTCTGACCATTCCCGCCGGGGTGTCGTTGGAAATACGTCCCGGCACCCGCGTCCGCTTCACCCGTTTCGACAGCAACGGCGACGGCATCGGCGAGCATGAAATCTTTATCCAGGGGGGCCTGAAGGCTCAAGGGACGGCCGAAAATCCCATCCTCTTCACCAGCGCCGAAGCCCAACCCGCGCCCGGCGACTGGGGAGCGGTGAACATGATGGCCGCCGAGGAAGAGAACCGTTTCAGCCATTGCCGCATCGAATACGCTTACCGGGGCTTTCATTCCCACTTTTCCGATGCCGTCGTCAGTCATTGCGAGTTTGTCCGCAATGTGCGGGGGATGCAGTTCCAGGAAGCGACGGTATCCATCAATGACTGTGTGGTGCGGGACAATTTCAACGGCATTCAGTTTCGCGATTCGCGGGTGCTGCTGAAAAATTTCGTCATTCGCGACAACCATTGGGGACTGCGCTGCGTCTACAGCGAGTTGACCGCCGAAGACGGCGAGGTAACCGGCAACCTGATCAACGGCATCAATTTGCGGGATTCGACCCTGGACGGGAGCCGTCTTCTTGTCGTCGGCAACCGCAAGGGCATCTATCTGCAAGGTTCCAAGGGCACATTGCGCGACAGTGAATTACTCGACAACAGCGAACATGGCATTCTTCTTGAAAATTCCGATGCGGTGGTGAGACGCAACCGGATTACCGGCAACGGTCGCGCCGGCATCCTCTGCCGGGAGGCCACCGGGACCCTGCGGAATAATCATCTCGCCGGCAACGGCGAATACGCGCTGGTGAACGATGGAAAAGGGGAGGTCGATGCCCGGGGTAACGCCTGGGGACGCCTCGACTCGGCGGAAATCGCCGGATTGATCCGCGACGGCGCCGACCGGCCGGGCGTCGGAGCGGTGGATGCCGCCGACCCTCAGCTTTAAATGGCGACTGAAACTTCCGTAAGTGATTGATGAAAAACCTCCCCCTTTGGAAAAGGGGGACCGAGGGGGATTTGGCTTATCGCACCCTCAGGAGAAAATCCCCCTGCCCCCCTTTGTTAAAGGGGGGGATTCACGGCCCGGATTCGGCCGGTACTTATCACCCCATCTTTTTTGCACGGTATTTTCGGAATAATATTCATGACCCGACGTTTCTTGCTTTTGCTCCTTCTGTCCGTCTTTTTCCTCCCCGGCTGCGACCGTCTCGGCGAGCGGCCGAAGATGAAGATCGCTTACATGAACTGCAACAACGAACGCGAGACCTACCAGCGTTTCGCTCCCATTTCCAGCTATCTTTCGGAAAAGACCGGGGTCGAGTTCGAAACGGTGGTGGTCGACACCCACGAGTTCGAAGAGCGGATGAAGGCGGGTGAATTCGCCCTGGTGCACACCAATTCCCTGCTCTACATCATCCTCAAGGAGGCCGTCGGCCTCAAGCTGCTGGCCACGGAAAAGCGCGGCGCCTTCGGGACGCACACAGCGGGGGCGCTCATCGCCCGCAAGGGAAGCGGTATCGAGAAGATCGAGGATATCAAGGGCAAGCGCCTGATCTTCGGGCCGATGATGGCTCCTTCCGGCTATCTCGCCCAGTACGACCTGATGCTTGCCGCCGGGATCGACCCCGAGCGGGATCTGGCCTACTACGCCATTCCCGCCGGTGCCTTCAAGCACGAAAAGCTCATTTACGCCGTCTATTTCGGGGATTTCGACGTGGCCGCCGCGCCCGTTCTCGACCTGGAGGAAATGACCCGGGAAGGCAAGATCGAAGCCGACGATTTCACCATCCTGGCGCAGAGCGCGACCTTTCCCTACTGTACCTTCGGCGCCGCCGCCGATCTCGACCCGGCGCTTTTCGATAAGATTAAAAAGGCCCTGCTCGATCTCGGGCCCGAGGATACCGCCGAACTCGACGGCGAACGGCTCAAGGTCTTCAAGACCTCCTGGGCGGAAGGCTTCGAGGATCTGCTCGACAGCGATTACGACGGACTGCGGGAGATGGCCCGGCGAGCCAACATGCCCCCCTATCAGAGTTACTGAGGCCCATGGCCAAGCTTTCCTGCGCCGGCCGGCTCAAGCTGCTGCTCTTTCTCGCGACGACGGGGCTGGTCGCGCTTCTTGTCACCGCGCCCAACGGCGGAGGGACGGCAGGATCTTCCGCTCTGGACAAGGCGATGGAGCGGGAACTGGCCCGCCAGGCCCGGGCCGCCTTTGTTCGCGAGCTCTACGCCCCGGTGACGGAACTGCGCGACGCCGGTCGGCCGCAGCAGGCCCTGCTCAAGCTGGAGGAGCTGGCCCGGGCCTATCCCGGCGATCCCTTTGGTCTGGTGTTGCGCGCCGAAATCCTGCGCGAACTGGGGCGGCTCGACCAGGCCATCGGCCATTATGCCCAGGCGCTGCGCCTCAACGGCGAGTTTCTCGATGAACAGGGGCCCTTTTCCCGCCGGACGGAAATCCGTCTGCTGGTGGAGGAGGGGCTGGCGACGCTTCTGCCGCGCTTTCAGTCCCATCCCGACAACCGTTCGCTGGCGGCGACGGTGAAAGAGGTCTACTACCTGCAAAGCCGACTGGCCGGGGGGTGCGAGTAGCCATGAATCTCCGCGACCGTCATCTGTGGCTGGTGATTTTCGCCGGGCTCGCCCTCGGCAGCCTCGGCGCGCTCCTCGCGGTCTGGGGGAACCCGGAAAATTCCGGCATCTGCGTCTCCTGTTTTCTCGAAAACAGCGCCGGCGCCCTGGGCCTGCACGACAACGAGCGCATGCGCTACCTGCGCCCGGAACTGATCGGTTTCGTCCTCGGCGCCCTGGGCAGTTCTCTCCTTTTTCGCGAATTCCGCTCCCGAGGGGGGAGCGATCCGCTGCCGCGTTTTTTCGGCGGCATCTTCCTGATGGTCGGTTGCGCCATCTTCATCGGTTGCCCGATCAAGCTCTTTCTCCGCCTGGGGGCCGGTGATCTCACCGCCCTCTCCGGCTTCGCCGGGCTTTTCGTCGGAGTCTGGGGCGGCCTGCGCACGATGGTCGACCAAGTGCGCCTGGCCCCGGCGCGGCCCCGGCGCGGGAGCGGCTTGCTGGTACCGGCCTTCTTTCTGCTGCTGCTGGTCTTTCTGCTGAGCGGCCCCGGTTTTCTGCTGGAGTCGTCCGGGGGGAGCGCCACGGCCCATGCGCCCCGGTCGGTTGCCCTGGGCGTGGGGCTGCTCCTCGGTGGACTTGCCCAGCGCAGCCGTCTCTGTGTTACCGGCGCCCTGCGCGACGCCCTGCTCCTCGGCCGTCGCTCGCCGCTCCTCTACGGGCTGTTGGCCTTCGCTCTCAGCGCGGTGTTGGTCAATCTCTTCGGCGGCGTCTTTCGCCTCGGTTTTTACGGTCAACCCGGGGCGCATACGGACCAACTCTGGAGCTTTTTCGGCATGGCCCTGGTCGGCTGGCTTTCGGTGCTGATCGGCGGTTGTCCCTTCCGGCAACTGATCAAGGCCGGGGAGGGGGACGCCGATGCCGGGCTGGTGGTGATGGGCATGTTCGTCGGCGGGGCCGTCGCCCAGTCCTGGGGGCTCACGGCGACCGCCGCCGGGGTGCCGCTGTACGGCAAGGTGGCGGTGTTGTCCGGCTTTATTTTCGTCTTCGCCTGGAGTCTCTTCAGCCGCGAGGATAAAACCTGTTGAAGAACTTTAAGGGGGATTGGTGGTAAATCGTCCGAAACGGCATCCCGACATCGTCTGGCGGGTGGAAAAGGGGCGCGAAGCCAGGATTATCGAGGCCCTGGCGGCGGGGGAGGAAGTCTCCGAGCTGGGGAGCGTGATCCTCATCATCTCCGGCATGATGCATCAGCTCAACCTGGTGGGGGGGCGGATCTGGAGTCTCTGCGACGGCCATCGCACCGAGGAGGAAATCGTCGCGGCCCTGGCCGCCGAATTCGACGCCGAGCCCGAGGAGTTGCGGGCGGATGTGGCGGAATTCGTCGCCGATCTGCGCGGGCGGGGGTGGCTGATCGATGAGTGATTTTTCCACCGAAATCTTCAGCGCGCCGCTGACCATCAACTGGACCCTCTCCTTCGGCTGCAATTTCACCTGCGAACATTGCTACAGCCGCGACGAAGTCTGCGAGGAACTCGCCACCGCCGAACTGCGTCGGATCGTCGATATTCTTGTCGCCAAACAGATTCCCTTCGTCAATTTCGGCGGCGGCGAACCCCTGATTCGCCCCGATCTGCTGGAACTTGCCGCCTATGCCACCGGGCGGGGACTCAACGTCTCGATGAATTCCAACGGCTGGCTGCTCGACGCCGCCACCGCGAAGGGCTTGCGCGACAGCGGCTTCAAGAGTGTCGGTATCAGCATCGACAGCGCCGAGGCGGCGGCCCATGACGATTTCCGCAACCGCCCCGGCTCTTTCGCTCGTGCCCTGGTCGCCCTCGATCATCTGCGCGCCGCCGGGGTACGCACCACCATGAGCAGCGTCATTTCCCGCATCAACTATCGCCGTTTCCGGGAGCTGCTCGACCTTGCCCGGGACCACGGCGTCGCCCAGGTTTATCTGCACAACTTCAAATGCAGCGGGCGCGGCTTCAAAAACCGCCAGGAACTGGACCTGACGCCGGATGAATGGCGGGACTTCTACGTCGAGGCGTTGCAGGTCCGGGACGAGTCTACCGATCTGCCGATTTCCTTCGATGATCCGGTCATTTCCTCCCTGCCGGGGTACTCCGGGAAAAGCTTGGTTAACGGCAGCAGCTGTGGTAAACTTTCCCTACATTTGCGGCCCAACGGCGACCTCACTCCTTGCGGCTTCATTCCGCTGGTGGTCGGCAACATTCTGCGGGAAGATTTCGACAAGATCTGGTTCGACTCGCCCATTCTCCAACGGATGCGTTACAAGGAGGCTTCGGGCAAGTGCCTCGGCTGCGCCGCTTTTGAAAAATGTCTCGGCGGCTGTACCGCCCGGGCCTTCGCCGTCACCGGCGATTTGAACCAGCCCGATCCCCACTGCTGGAAATAGTATTTGGATATTCTGTCGCGACAGAAATTTCTTGTTACAACCCCAAATCGACAAAGGAGGTGAGGCCCATGAAAAAGTACATGAAGCCCCGGGTGGTTGGTTCCTCGAACGTCCATCCCTGCTAGCAACAAGGTACCGCGGGGGGACAGCATCGCTGCCCCCCCTTTTTTGATGGCGTCGCAAAAATTCACCAACTGCTGCGTTGCTGCAACCGGCTCGCTGCTTCGACGTACATAAGTACGTCTCATTGCTCGCCAATTGCGCGCCTTGCATTTGGCGCTTTTTGCTTAGCCATCCAACAAGATGCTTTTT
>CALJLX010000388.1 GCA_937982495.1 uncultured Desulfuromonas sp. | reverse complement strand
CGACCTGTTTCTGGAAAGATCACCGGGTTAACATCATCGATACCCCGGGACACGTTGACTTCACTATCGAGGTGGAGCGCTCATTGCGTGTTCTTGACGGCGCGGTGGCGGTATTCTGTTCGGTCGGGGGTGTTGAGCCCCAGTCTGAAACGGTATGGCGTCAGGCCGACAAGTACGGGGTCCCCCGCATTGCCTTCATTAATAAGATGGACCGCATCGGCGCCGACTTTGGTCGTGGCGTGCAGATGATGCGTGACCGCCTTGGCGCCAATCCGGTGCCGATTCAGCTCCCCATTGGTAAAGAAGATTATTTCAAAGGGATTGTCGACCTGGTCGAGATGCGTGCCATGGTCTGGAATGACGAGACCCAGGGACAAAGCTTCGATGAGATCGCAATCCCCGCCGATATGGTCGACGATGTCGCCGCGGCCCGGGAGGCCATGCTCGAAGAGGTCTGTTCCCATGATGACGCCCTGATGGAAAAATATCTCGGTGGCGAGGAGTTGACCGTTGCCGAGCTTAAGGCCGGGATTCGTCGCGCGACGATGGGCTTGCATATCAATCCGGTTATTTGCGGCAGTGCCTTCAAGAATAAGGGGGTGCAGAATTTGCTGGATGCCGTGGTTGATTTCATGCCGGCTCCCACCGACGTTCCTCCGATCAGGGGGATTGATCCTCATACTCAGGAAGAGATTGCTCGTCCTGCCGACGATGCCGGTCCTTTTTCGGCTTTGGCCTTCAAGATTATGACCGACCCCTTTGTCGGCCAACTCACCTTCTTTCGGGTTTATTCCGGGGTGGCCGAGTCGGGGGCTTCGGTGGTCAACGCCACCAAGGGGAAGAAGGAGCGCTTCGGTCGTATTCTCAAGATGCACGCCAACAAGCGGGAGGAGATCAAAGAGGTCTACTCGGGCGATATCGCCGCCGCTGTCGGTTTGAAATATACCACGACGGGCGATACTCTCTGTGACGAGAAGAATGTCTGTCTGCTGGAATCCATGGATTTCCCCGAGCCGGTTATTCATATCGCCGTGGAGCCCAAGACCAAGGGTGACCAGGAGAAGATGGGCGTCGCCCTCGGCAAGCTGCTGCAGGAAGACCCTTCCCTGCGTTGTCGTACCGACGAGGAGACCGGTCAGACCATCCTCTCCGGCATGGGCGAGTTGCACCTGGAAATTATCATCGACCGCATGAAGCGTGAATTCAAGGTCGAGTGTAATGTCGGCGCCCCTCAGGTTGCCTATCGGGAAACCATTACCAAGAAGGTCGAGGTTCAGGGCAAGTTTGTTCGTCAGTCCGGTGGTCGCGGTCAGTACGGCGACTGTTGGCTGCGCATCGAGCCGCAGGAGCCCGGGGCTGGTTTCACCTTTGTCGACGAAATCAAGGGTGGTGTCATTCCCAAGGAATACATTCCGGCCGTCGGCAAGGGTGCCGAAGAGGCTTCCGAGCTCGGCATCCTTGCCGGCTTCCCTATCGTCGATGTCAAGGTTGCCTGCTTCGACGGCTCCTATCATGATGTCGACTCCTCGGAAATGGCCTTCAAGATCGCCGGCTCCATGGGGTTCAAAGAGGGGGCCGCCAAGGCCGGTCCGGTCTTGCTGGAGCCGATCATGAAGGTGGAAGTCGTCGTCCCCGAGGATTATATGGGCGACGTCATGGGCGATCTGAACAGCCGCCGGGGGCGGATCATGGGCATGGAGTCCCGTGCCGGCGCCCAGGTTATCAATGCCCATGTGCCGCTGGCTAACATGTTCGGTTACGCCACGGATTTGCGGAGTGCCACTCAGGGGCGCGCGACATATACCATGGTCTTTGATCATTACGAGCAGGTACCCAAGGCGATCTCTGAGGAAATCGTCGCCAAGGCCAAGGGGTAAAGGAGAGACTCATGTCCAAAGCCAAATTTGAAAGAACCAAGCCCCATGTCAACATCGGGACCATCG
>CALJLX010000387.1 GCA_937982495.1 uncultured Desulfuromonas sp. | reverse complement strand
GATGGTGATTCGTGACTGGAGTTCAGACGTGTGCTCTTCCGATCTGCTGCGGGTACTGCAGGAACGTTCGGTGCAGGCCGTGGGCGGCAAGGGAGAGACCCCCATCGATACGCGCATCGTCGCGGCGACCAATCGCGATCTGGAAGAGGATGTGCGCCGGGGGCGTTTTCGCGCCGACCTCTATTTTCGCCTCAATGTCATTCCCATCCCCATACCGCCTCTGCGCCGGCGGTCCGAGGATATCCTGCCTTTGGCCGAGCATTTCCTCGCCCATTTCGCCCGGCGCATGGGCAAGCCGACCCCGCACCTTTCCGCCGAGGCGCGCTCATGCCTGCTCGCCTACGATTTCCCCGGCAATGTGCGCCAGCTCAAGCATGCCATGGAACGGGCGGTGGCCCTGGGGGATGGGCCTGCCGTCGAGCTCGCCGACCTGCCCGCCGAATTCGGTGGGGCGGTGCCGTTTCCGCCGGTGCTTACCGCTGAAGGTGGGGGGGATTTGAAGAGCGCTCTGCAGGCCTGTGAGCATCAGTGCCTGGTTTCGGCCCTGCGTCGGTACGGCGGGCATCGAGGCGAAACCGCGCGCGCCCTGGGGATTTCCCGCAAGGCGCTGTGGGAGAAGTTGCAGCGTTTCGGACTGTCCGAGATGTTACCTTAGGGGAACATCTCTGCGGTCGGACTGTTACTTTATCGTTACATTAGCCCGCCCGCCAGGGCCGAAAAGACAAGCCCGGGATTTCCCCTTCGAGGAAATCCCGGGCTTTTTTAGTACGTTACAAAAAAAATATGGATCAAGTGCGTAATGGCACAGTTCTGGTAAAGTTTAATACACATTCACGGTGACGCCTTGCCAATTGGTTTTAGCTAAAAGCCGTTGTTTCAGGTTTGAAGGTTTGTACGCGAATTTATTTACGAGGGGAGGTGAAGGAATGGGAAAGTTCAAGAAATATGTCTGGCTGGGCCTGGCCGGAATCGTCGTTCTGATCGCGATATCGATTTACGTCATGTTCGGCCCGCAGAAAATGCTGGCGCGAAGTAGCGAACCCGACTTCTGTGCCGGTTGTCACGTCATGGAGGCGCAGTATGATGCCTGGGCCCATGTGGGGGCCCATCGAAATATCAAATGCGTCGATTGTCATCTGCCGAACCAGAATGCCTATGTCCATTACATCTGGAAATCGATCGACGGCCTCAAGGATGCGGTCCTCTTCTATTCGGGGCAGGTTTCCGACAATATCGAACTGACCAATCACGGCCGCAAGGTTTTGCAGGCCAACTGCATCCGCTGTCATGAGACGACCGTGTCGATGATCGACGACTCGCGGGATTGCTGGAAATGCCACCGGGGTGTCCAACATCAGAACAGCGGCACCATCCAGACCCTCTAACGCCAAGCCCGAGATCGGAAGAGCGTCGTGTAGGGAAAGAGTGTAGATCTCGGTGGTC
>CALJLX010000386.1 GCA_937982495.1 uncultured Desulfuromonas sp. | reverse complement strand
CGATACATCTCGCGACTGCGACCCAATTCGGTGCCGATCTGTTCCTGGCGTTCGTAGGAGAGCTGCAATTCGCGGTTGGTTTCCTCCAACTCGCGATAGCTCTCGCTGATCTGTTCGTCGCGCTGGCGCAGGGAGGCGGCCATTTCCTGCAGGGCCCTGCCGAGCTCGGAAAAATCGGGAGTGGACATGGGCGGGACGACGACCTTGAAGTTGCCGCCGGCTATTTCCTTGGCCACGTCGCACAGCCGATGAATCGGCCCAACCAGGTCGCGCCGGGTGAAGAGGAAGACCAGCCCGAAAATGACCAAGAATGCGAGACCGAAAATGATGAAGGCCCGTTGCAGGGCCTTGGTGGTGCGAGCCTCCAGCACCGAATCGGGAAAACCGATACGGATGCGGCCGGACAGGTTGCCGGAAGCGTCGAAAATCGGCAGGGAAAGATCGTAGATCTGTCCCCAGCGCGGGGTCATAAGGAGCGACGTGGAATCGGAGATCGCCTTGAGAAACTGGACGCCGGTGAAAAAATGGAAGGAGGGATCGCTGGAGTAGAGCGGTTGGCCGACGGAGTTTTCAATGAGGCAATAATTGATTTCCGGATCGCTGCCGACAATCTCCTGGCAGCGGGCATTGATCCCCTCCAGTTCGTCGAGGGGCAGACCCAGGGCCAGAACCTTTTCGACGGAAGCCTTGAGCTCGGTGGCGACGCTCTGACAGCGCAACAGCAGGCCGTCCCGGTAATCGCGACGGAAACCCTCGATATTCAATGCCGTATTGATCCCGATGGTCAATCCGAGAATCAGAAAGACGAAGATCAGGATGCGTTTTTCGAGGGTACTCTTCATCGTCGCGACAAACCGCCGTCCCTTGCGGGAGCCCAAAAGCCGCCACTATTCGTCACTAGCGAACGGCCTGATGCGAATGAAAAAAGCTGGAAATGCGTGATGAAACGCGGAAGTGGAACGAAAAAACCAGTTGCCTTTTCGACCGTCTCGGGTAGACTCTGGGACTCGAAATGTGGCAGTTTCCGAATCGGGAATGTCGTTCTTTCTACCACAGCCGCCCTTTCCAATTCAACGATTCATTCATGTGCCTCCAATGAAAAAAGGTTGACGAGCCCCTCGTCTTTGACTATCATGCCGCACGCTTAATTTCTTTAAGTCCCCGTTTTAGAAGAACTATCCAAGTCCCGCTCAATTATTAAAAAGGCTTTGCCAAAAAGGAGACTACCCATGGCCATCAAGGTAGCGATCAACGGCTTCGGACGCATCGGCAGAAATTTCTTCCGGGCGGCCGCCGCTTCGAAAACTCTTGAAATCGTCGCCGTCAACGACCTGACCGATGCGGCGACCCTCGCCCATCTGCTCAAATACGACTCGGTCCATGGCGCCTTCAAGGGCAAGGTCGAAGCCGGCAAGGATGAAATCATCGTCGACGGCAAGGCGATCAAGGTCCTCAAGTCGACCGATCCCGCCGCCCTCCCCTGGAAAGAACTCGGCGTCGAGATCGTCATCGAGTCGACCGGGCGCTTCACCGATCAGGAGTCGGCCGGCAAGCACCTCAAGGCCGGAGCCAGAAAGGTCATTATCAGCGCCCCCGGCAAGGATGTCGACCTGACCGTCTGCATGGGCGTCAACGAGAAAGACTACGACCCGGCCAAGCACCATGTCATCTCCAACGCTTCCTGCACCACCAATTGCCTGGCCCCGGTGGCCAAGGTACTGCTCGAGAACTTCGGTATCGTCAAGGGGATGATGACCACCGTCCATTCCTACACCAACGACCAGATGATTCTCGACCTGCCCCACAAGGATCTACGCCGCGCCCGCGCCGCCGCTCTGTCGATGATTCCGACCACCACCGGCGCCGCCAAGGCCGTTTCCCTGGTGCTGCCTTCCCTCAAAGGCAAGTTGGATGGTATCGCCGTGCGCGTTCCCACCCCGAACGTGTCGCTGGTCGACCTGGTGGTGGAAACCGA
>CALJLX010000385.1 GCA_937982495.1 uncultured Desulfuromonas sp. | reverse complement strand
GCCATGGCTCCCTTGGAATTCACCATGCCCCGACGATCCTTCTCCTCGAATTCCCGCATAAGTTCCTCCCTCCGATAATTTTGCGCTCAGATCTCCACCAGGAAATCCGGCCGATAGTCGCTTTTGGCTTCCGGATAGCCGACAGGGTTGCACACTACCCGGGTCGCGCCGATGCGGTAATCGTAAAAGTCGTGAAGATGGCCGTGGACCCAGAGCGCCGGCTGATAGGTGGCGATCAGTTTCTCCAGGTCCGAGGCGAAGGCGGCGGCGAGCAGATCCTCCCGGCGGTCAGCAGCGATGGACCTGGCGGAAGGGGCGTGATGGCTGACCACCACCACCTTGCGCCCGCGATGGCGTTTGAGCTTCTCCTCCAGAAAGGCCCGGCTCAGCCAGTGCGCCTTGCGCGTCACCGCCGGGGTCAGCAGCCGGCCGCCGGGCAGGCGCGTCTGCCGGTACTCCGGCATCATGGTGTCCGCCGCGTGGATCGCGGCGGGGCGGGTGATGCGCCCCCACAACCCGAAATCCGTCCACAGGGTGCAGCCGAGAAAGGCCACGCCGCCGATGATCGTTTCCTGGTTTTCCAGAAACCGCACATCGGGAAATCCCTCGGCCTGGCCGCGCAGATTCCCGATCTCGTCGGGGAAGACCCCGTGCGCGAATTCGTGGTTGCCGGCGACGTAGACCACCGGCTTGCCGGGGAAGGCCCGCGCCAGAAAGCGCGGACCCCGCCCCTGGGTATGCACATCCCCGGCGACGACGATCACGTCGGCCTCGGAAGCGGCGGACCAGGCGAACTCCAGCCGCTCCTTCGGATCGCCCGCCGTCTCGTACTGATCGACGTGCAGGTCGGACACGGCGAAAATCCTCACAGCTCCACCACCCGGTCGGCCTTGAAGCCGGTGCGTTCAAAGGGATAGCCGCAGGCGTTGGCCACGACCCGGGTGCCGCCGAGAACATAGTCGCAGCAGCCGTGGGTATGGCCGTGAATCCACAGCGCCGCCCCGGACTCCTTCACCAGCTCGTCCAGGTTCGAGGCGAAACCGGCGGTGAGGATGTCGTGGCGGTAGCCCTCGGCGACGGACTGCTCGGACGGGGCATGGTGGGTCACCACCACGATCTTCCGTCCCCGGTAGAGGGCGAACTGCTCCTTGAGCCAGGCGACGGAAGCCCGGTGCAGGCCGATGGTGTCCGCCGCCTGCAGCGGTCGGCGTTTCTCCCAGGCGATGCGGCGGTAGTCGTTGAGCCCGCCTTGCACCGCCTCCATCGATTGCATGTAGCCGAAGGCCTCCTGGTAAATGCGCATGTCGCTCCACAGGGTGCAGCCGAGAAAGACGACATCGCCGATCTCCACCGCCTCGTTCTCCAGCAGGTGCAGGTTCGGGTGCTTCTTCCCCTGAGCCCGCAGCTCCTCCAGATCCTCGGGAAAACTGCCGCCGTAGTATTCGTGATTGCCCGCCACCAGCACGCAGGGGCGATCCTGTGCCAGATAGGCGGCCATTTCCGCCCCCCGCCCCGCCCGGCAGATGTCCCCGGCGAGGACCAGCACCTCGGCCGGGGTCTCGCGGATCGATTCGAGCAGGGCGCTCAGGGAGTGGCCATCGTCCATTCCCTGCCACATCTCCACATGCAGGTCCGCGATCGGTTGGATTCTCATGGCTTCCTCCCCGCCAGGGCGGTGAGCACCCGGGCGATATTGCGGGCATCGTCGATGCCCCGGTGGTGGGTTCCGGTCATGCGCCCGAGACCGAGGATGGCCAGGGCGCCGGGGATGCCGCACCGCTTGATGCGCAGATGATCGGCGAAGGCCTCCTTGAAGTTGTAGAACTCGACCTCGGGCGGCGGCATTTTCCAGAAGGCGCTGTCCCGTTTCAGCTGGCGCCCGTCGAAGGCGCCCCAGGAACTCCAGAGGCAGCCGGGGTACTTCCCGGCCCAGGCCGTGAAGGCGGAAAAGACTTCCGGAAAGGTCGGGGCCGCATCGACATCCGCCTGGGTGATGCTGGTCAGTCGGGTGCAGAAGGGGGTCAGGACCGGATGGCGCACCGGGCGGATGAAGGCCTGGAACTCCTCCACCGGCTGTAACGTCTCGCCGGAAACGAGAACGGCGCCGATCTCGATGGTCTCCATCTCGTGCTTCGGCACTTCCCGGGGGCTGCTGTCGTCGCAGGTCGCTTCCAGATCGTAGACCAGATACCAGGGGGCTTCCCGTAGGGGTTTGTGGCTCATGGTGTGCTCCT
>CALJLX010000384.1 GCA_937982495.1 uncultured Desulfuromonas sp. | reverse complement strand
GCGACCACCGAGATCTACACTCTTTCCCTACACGACGCTCTTCCGATCTCCGCTCCCCGGGTTTCCTTCCCGGTCTTTCCCGTGTGAATTCTGATTCCCTTGTTTTCCATCTCCGGTGCCATTCGTGCCGCCAACTGCTGGTAACGAGCGCATGCGGTGTATCGGGTGTTGCAGAAATCGACCATCATCTTGACGTCATGGGGGGAGATGTATCCGCACCCTACATCGCAATCATCTTCGTTTTTTCTGAAGTAGGGGCAAAGTTTGTTTCCCGCCATGTCAGTGGCCTCGCTGGTCTGGGGTCCAAGTGCGGCGACCGTCTTTGCTTATCCATAAGAGCAACGCCCATACCAATGTTTTAAATTTTTAAAAATTATTTTTTTGTCTTTTAAATTCAGATATTTACGCAGACAAAAAGAGGATTAAAAAGACCCATTGGACATCGTTTGATTTCGCAGGAATGCAAATACGAAAAGGATCAGACCCCGGTTCCCCGCCGGGACAAAACAGAGAAAGGGTCGGATTCAAGCCCCCATTCGGCGATTTTCATCAACGAGAAAGGACACTTAGAGATTTTCAAAACAGAGTTTTGCAATCCTGCAAGGGCTCGGGGAGCGGGATTTCGCAGCATTGCGAATGGGTTTTTTCTCATGAGCCGCAAGGAGCGAGGAAATCACACTACCCTTCCCGGCCGTTGCGCCCACCCGGACATTTTTGGGCAGAGCTTCCGGGTTTTTCACCGCTTCAAGGTTGCCGCAGACTCTTTCAAGCCTTCAGCCTCCTCCTGCTTCGATATTTTAATTCTTGTAATTTCAGTAACTTTTATGTAATCAAGGACTCTTTTTAGCTTTCGGCACGGCGCTTGCCATAGAAGAATGGCAAAACGACCTGTTTTCGAAAGGGCAAACCCCGGGCAACCGGGGGACGCAAAACCACGGGTCCGGAAAGGTTCCGGATAGCCGGGTTACCAAAACGGGGCGGACCCCCCACTCCCGCCTCCTCATTTCGAAAGCATCACCCTTTAATAGTACGGAGGCCTTCCATGACTACCTCGACCCTGAGTCGCCCGCGGCTTTGTGCCCTCGGCTCCCTCCCCTTGATCGGAACCATCGTTTTCATCCTGACCTTCGCGTTCGTCGTCGACGCTCTCGCCGCCCCGCCGACCTCCAAGCGGGTTTCCGGCGAACTGCTGGTGCAAGTACGCGCGGGGGCCGCCCGCGATGCCCTCGACGGCGAATTCAAACGTCTGAACGCCACGGCGGCGCAGGAAATCCCGGGGATCAAGGTCAAGCGCATCCGCATCAACGACGCTAACCGCGACAAGGTCAAGGCCGCTTTGGCCCGGAATCCCCAAGTCACCTTTGTCGAGGATAACTTCCTTGCCCAGGGCCTGCTGACTCCGAGCGACACCACCTACCCCAGCCAATGGCACCTGCCGAAAATCGCCGCGCCCCAGGGCTGGGACCTCTCCACCGGCGCCGCCGGGGTGCCCATCGCCATCATCGACTCGGGCATCGACGCCGACCATCCCGACCTGGCCGCCAAACTGCTCCCCGGCTACAACTTCCTTAACGGCACCACCGTCACCGACGACCTCTTCGGTCACGGCACCGCCGTCGCCGGTTCCGCAGATCGGAAGAGCACACGTCTGAACTCCAGTCACGAATCACCATC
>CALJLX010000383.1 GCA_937982495.1 uncultured Desulfuromonas sp. | reverse complement strand
CGGTCGAGGTCGAGCATCAGCACTCCCACCATCCGGCCGGAGCGCTGCGCATAATGAATGGCATTCTCCAGACGATCCTGCAACAGGGTGCGATTGGCCAGGCCGGTCAACTCGTCGTGCGTCGCCAGATACTTCAAGCGTTCTTCGTCGAGCTTGCGTTCGCTGACGTCACGGAACATCCCCAGGCGACAGGGGATTCCGTCCAGATCGAGAATGGTGGCATTGATGTCGGCGAAGAAAATCGACCCATCCTTGCGGCGGCAGGGAACATTCCGGGAATGCAGGAGATTTTTCCCCACCACCTTTTCAAACTCGGAGATCGCCTCCGGCAACGCCGTTTGCGGATGAATATTCTCCACCCCCAAATTGAGCAATTCCTCTTCGGAATAACCGAGCATCGCGCAGATCATGGGGTTGGCGTACTTGAAGCGCCGGGTGACCATATCGGCGATCAACAAGCCGTCGGCGCTGCATTCGAACAGGGTTCGATAGCGTTCTTCCGACGACCGCAGGGATTCCCGGCTTTTTTCCAGGCTTTCCGCCATGCGGCCGAAGGACCGTGCGAGCATCCCCAACTCGCCGTCGGCCTCGGGCAAGTTGCCGCGCGCCTGAAAATCACCCAGGGCGAAATCCTCGGTGACCGCCACCAGCGCCTGTACCGGCTCGACGATGGTCTTCTTCCCCAGCCACCAGGAAAAGATCAGCGCGGCCACGATGGACGCGGCCATGAGCAGCAGATTGTTGACAAGAATGCGGTCGGCGCCTTGCAAAATCTGGTCTTCGGGAACGCCGGCCCACATGTACATGTAGGGAGCCCCGCCGGGCGTGAGCCGAACCGCCTGATAGGCGACCAGCCGGATCCGTCCGTCGGAGGCCAGAACCCTGCCCAGCCCCTGCTCGGGATGCTCCTCGGCAAGGGCCCAGGCTTCGGGCGCGATCGGTCGACCGACCGGATTGGTGTCATCCCGTACCGGATAATAGGATAGACGCAATCCGCGATGGTCGGTAATGGCGATGAAAGAGCCTTCCGGCAGCGGGACCACATCGTAGAGCCGGGCCAGATGATCGAGCTTCAAGGTCAGGGATAAAACCCCCCGGGGGGTTCCGGCCGGATCGAGTACCGGATAACCGTAGGAAAAAGCGGGGGTCGCCTCGCCGATCCGGGTCAGCATATATTCCCCGGCGGAGAAGTCCTTGCGGGCCAGGGCTTCGCGGAAATGTTTGCGGTCCGTCAGGGAGATCGGGGCAAAGGGCCTGGCCGAGGCGAAAAGTTCACCATCGACATGGGCCGCCGAGATATTGTAGATGCCCGGCATCCCCGCGCTCACCCGGCGAAAGATCTCGCTGCTTCCTTCGGGATCGAGATTCCGGATCGCGGGGATCTGGGCCAGGGTGGCGAGGGTCTGCCGCACCGCTTCGAGCTGCCCCTTCTGGGCTTCGCATATATTTTGCGCCAGCAGCCGAATCTCCCGTTCGGCCGT
>CALJLX010000382.1 GCA_937982495.1 uncultured Desulfuromonas sp. | reverse complement strand
CGCGCCGATGTCGATGAACTGGGCGAGGACCGGCAGGCTGATCCATTCGTCGCTTTCGATGGCCATGCAGGCCTCGATGACGTTGCGCAGTTGGCGGATGTTCCCCGGCCAGGCATAGTCGCAGGCGGATTGGAAGGCCTCCGGGGAGAGACCGCGGATTTCGGTGCCGAACTTTTCGTTCTGCAGCTTGATGAAATGGGCGGCGAGCAGCGGGATGTCCTTGCGCCGTTCGCGCAGGGGGGGGAGATGCAGATTGACCACGTTCAGCCGGTAGTAGAGATCCTCGCGGAAGGTTCCGGCCTTGACTTCGGCGAGCAGGTCCGAGTTGGTGGCGGAGATGATGCGCACATCGACCTTGATCGGCTTGGTGTCGCCGAGGCGCAGGAATTCCTTCTCCTGCAAAAAGCGCAGCAGGGTTTTCTGCACGTTCATCGGCAGATTGCCGACCTCATCGAGAAAGAGGGTGCCGCCGTCCGCCGCTTCGAGCAGGCCCTGGCGGTTTTCCGTGGCGCCGGTGAAGGCCCCTTTCTTGGTGCCGAAGAGTTCCCCTTCGAGAATGCTCTCGGGCAGGGCGCCGCAGTTGATGGCGACGAAGCGTTTGCCCTTGCGCGGCGAATTGTAGTGCACCGCCTGGGCGATGAGTTCCTTGCCGGTTCCCGATTCGCCGGTGATCAGCACCGAGGTGTCGCGAATGGCGATCTTCTCGACCTTGTGCAGCAACTCCTTGAGCTGCGGCGAGTCGCCGATGATGTTGTCGAAGCGGAATTTTCCCGCCAGTTCGTCGCGCAGCTCGCGGTTTTCGGCGAGCAGCTGATTGTGCTTGAGGGCGTTCTTGACCCGGTAGAGGAGCTCCTCGGGTTCGAAGGGCTTGGTCAGCATGTCGTAGGCGCCTTTGCGCAGGGCCTGGATCGACATGTCGACGGTGGCGTGGGCGGTGATCATGATCACCGGAATGTCGGGGGATTTAGCCTTGATCCGGCTCAGGACCTCGAGCCCGTCCATCCCCGGCATCTTGATGTCGGAAATGACCAGATCCCAGTCGCCGTGGCGGTATTCCTCCACCGCTTCGAAGGAACGGGTATAGCCCTTGGCCGCGTAACCGCTGTCGGCCAGGATCGCCTCCATCATCCGGCAGAGGCCGGCCTCGTCGTCAATGATCAAAATCCGTTTCGGGACCATCCAGCTCATCCTCTCGTGATAGGGGCAGGCGCACGGTGATCGTCGTCCCCCGGCCCACCGCGCTTTCCAGGACGATTCTGCCCCGGTGCTGTTCGATGATTTGTTTGGTGATCGCCAGGCCGAGACCGGTGCCCCGGGCCCGGGTGGTGAAGAAGGGCTCGAAGATCTTTTCCTGGTTTTCCTCGGGGATGCCGGCGCCGTTGTCGGCGAAGACGATGTCGAGCCAGGGCTCGTCCAGGCGGGTTTTTACCGTCAGTTCCCCGCCCTCTTCCGTGGCGGCGCCGGCGTTGAGAATCAGGTTGATCGCCACCTGGCGCAACTGATCGCCGTCCACCCAGATGCGCGGCAGGTCGGCGGCGAAGTCTTTGCGCACCCTGACGTGGTACATGTCGGTGTGATTGGCGGCGAAGTCGACGATCTGGTGGAGCAGGTCGTTGATGTCGGTCTCGACCAGGGCCGGTTTCGGGGTGCGGGCATAGCTGAGCAGATCCTGGACGATCTTCTTGCAGCGCTTGCTCTCCCGTTTGATCTCGTGAATAAATTTGTAGTAGGGCTCCTCCGGGTCCATCTTCCCTTCCATGTAGCTGGCATAGCCGAGAATGACCCCCAGGGGATTGTTGATTTCGTGAGCGACGCCCGAGGAGAGGACGCCGAGGGAGGCCATCTTCCCCTGCTGGGCGAGGGAGGCTTCCATTTCCCGGTTGCGCCCGAGCATGCTGATCATCTTGTTGAAGGCCAGCGCCAGTTCGCCGAGTTCGTCCGTCGACTCCACGGTCATGCGCTGATCGAGGCGCCCCTTCTTGACCTCGCGGATGACCGCGATCATGTTTTGAATCGGTTCGGTCAGCACCCGCGAGGCGATGACCAGCAGGGCGACCGCCATGCTCCCGACCATCAGGGGGATGAGGAGCATGACCGCCATGATCCGCCATTTGATGATGTTGGCCTCGTGGAAGAATTCCTCTTCGTAGGAGCCGACCGCGACGATCCAGTCCCAGGGGTGGTAATAGCGATAGCGGACGATTTTCATGCGCGGCTGGTCATCCCCGACATTTTGCCAGGGGTAGCGGATCCAGCCATCTTTTTTTTGCAGCATCTCCCGGATAAAAAAGTTGCCGTCCGAATCCCGGCTGGCGCTGACGTTCTGCCCTTCGGCCTCGGGATGGACGGTGAGGGTGCCGGTGCGGTCCATGCAGAAGATGTAGCCGGTTTTGCCCACCTTCTTGCTCTGCAGCTTGAGCTTGAGATCCTCCAGGGACTGCTTCTCGAAGGCCTCGTCCTCGTAGGTTTCCTCGACGTAGCCGCCGGTGGCGATGATCCAGTCCCAGTCGCGGAAATGGCGATAGGAGACGATTTTCTTGCGCGGCAGACGATCCCCCAGAGCCTCGTTGCGCCAGGGGTAGATGCTGTAGAGAACCCGTTTCCCGTCGGATTTTACGGCGTTCTGGATCAGGGCGCGGATGAAATAGCG
>CALJLX010000381.1 GCA_937982495.1 uncultured Desulfuromonas sp. | reverse complement strand
AGCACCGCCCCCAGTTCCAGGGAATGGATCTCTTCGATGTGCTCGCCGGTGGCGGTCACCATCTCGACGCTGCCGCCGCCGATGTCGATCATGGCGTAGCGGCTGCCGGCCATGTCGAAATGATGGCGGGCGCTCAACGCGGCCAATTCCGCCTCCTGTTCGCCGTCGATGACTTCAATCTCGACCCCGGCGTCCTTCGCCATCGCCGCGACGAACGCCTTGCCGTTGGCGGCCTTGCGCACGGCACTGGTGGCGACGGCGACGAAATGGGTCGCCCCCAGCCCGTCAGCGATCTGCTTCATGCGCTTGAGGGCCTGGGCCGCCCGCTCCCAGGCGGCGGTCGAAATCGAGCCGCTGGCCGCCAGCCCTTCCCCGAGCCGCACCGTCGCTTTTTCGTCGTCGAGTACCCGGTAATCCCCCCCTTCCAGGATTTCAACGACGATGCAACGAATGGAGTTGGTACCGATATCGAGGGCCGCGAGTCGTTGCCCTGAACTCTTTCCCTTGGCGGCGTCACCGCGCACTCCTTGCGGTCTCATACCGTCGACCACGGGAAGTCTTTTCCTGTTTTTTCGTTCATAGAATCACCTTTCCCCAAAAACGAAGCTTTTGATTAATTGCTTATTATATCAGCAAAAACCTGCCGTTATGTTAGAGTTAGATAAATTTTGCGCAAAAATTTTCGAGCATTCCTTTTTTGTGACTTTTTAACAATTTTCTAACAAATCTATGGCAAACTTCAGGTTGAGCGTTTTCCGGAAAGATCCGGATAAGCCTTTTGCCAAAAGGATGATTGCTATGGATACCGCTGAAATGCCCAATTTCCCTTCCGCCTCAGAGCCCGGCCTTTCGGCGGCGGAAAAAGGAAAAAACACGGAGACCGCCTTGACGACCATCCCTTTTCCAAAAGCGCCACCAGAACCGTTCAAGGCCCTGCCCGCCCCCAGCGACCTCGAGTCCGCCGAACTCTATCTGAACCGCGAACTCGCCTGGCTGGAATTCAACCAGCGGGTGTTGCACGAAGCGACGGACCGCCGCACCCCCTTACTGGAACGGATCAAGTTCGCCGCCATCGCCGGGTCGAATCTCGACGAATTTTTCATGAAGCGCATCGGCGGGCTGAAACAGCAGGTCGGCGCCGGGGTGCAGGAACGCACCGTCGACGGCCGCACGCCGG
>CALJLX010000380.1 GCA_937982495.1 uncultured Desulfuromonas sp. | reverse complement strand
ACGTCGGCAACTGGCCGGGGGTGACGGTGGAGAAGAAGGAGGCCCGCTTCGAGTTCGAGGACCGCGCCATCCGCCTCATCGACCTGCCGGGTACCTATTCCCTCTCCCCCTACACCCAGGAAGAGATCATCGCCCGCGACTATCTGCTGCGGGAAAAACCAGACCTGATCATCAACGTGGTCGACGCCACCAACTTGGAGCGCAACCTCTACCTGACGGTGCAGCTGCTGGAACTGGGCATCCCCACGGTCATGGCCCTCAACATCTTCGACGAAGCCGAGGCCAAGGGCTTCCAGATCGACGTGAAGAGCATCGCCGAGAGGCTCGGCATCCGCGTCATCCCCACCGCCGCCGTCAAGCAGCGCGGCCTCAAGGAGCTGCTTCGCGCCGCGCTGGAAACCGCGGACGGGCGCGAAGAGTACCAGCCGCGCCGGCTCAGCTACGGCGAGGACATCGACACCGCTGTCGCCCGGATCGGCGAGAGCCTGCGGGAAAACCACCCCGAGTTGGCGACACGCTATCCGCTGCGCTGGCTGGCCTGCAAGCTGATGGAGGGAGATGCCGAGGTGGCCCGGGAAGTCAATCTCGGCGCCGAAGCCGTCGCCGGCGCGGCCCTCGACCACCTGCATCGGGCCCACGGCGAGGACATCGAATCGCTGATGGCCGACGCCCGCTACGGCCTGGCCAACGGCCTGACCCGCGAAGTGCTGAAACGGCCGGAGATCCGCAAGGAAGAGCTGACCGAGAAGATCGACCGCATCGTCCTCAACCGCTTTCTCGGCATTCCCATCTTCCTGGCGGCCATGTGGCTGATGTTCAAGCTCACCTTCGACCTCTCCGCCCCCTTCGGCGACTGGCTCGACGGCATGATCGCCGGTCCCTTCATGCGCTGGACCGCCGCCGCCCTCAGTGCCGTCGGCGCGCCGGACTGGACGGTGTCACTGGCGGTGGACGGGGTGCTGGCCGGGGTCGGCTTCGTGCTGGTCTTCGTGCCGGTGATCTTCGCCATGATGTTCTTCATCACCTTTCTCGAAGGGAGCGGCTACATGGCCCGCGCGGCCTTCGTCATGGATCGGGCGATGCACGCCATCGGCCTGCACGGCAAGTCCTTCATCCCCATGCTCCTGG
>CALJLX010000379.1 GCA_937982495.1 uncultured Desulfuromonas sp. | reverse complement strand
CTGTACATCACCGCAGCCTTCGACGACCGCCTCTCCTCGATGATCGTCAGCGGCGGCGCCGACGGCTATCAGGTACGCAAGAACAACATCAACTATTATTTCCGCAACGTCGAACTACCCGGCGAAGGGCAGGTATTGCTGGCCCAGGGCATGGGCGACGAACATCAGGATTTCGCCGGCGCGATCTTCCGGGTGCAGGGCAACGGCAGCGACATCCAACAGGGCGCCAAGGTCGAAGTGCCCAATCCCATCCGCCTCTACAGCTTCGCTCCGCTAACGGCGACCGGCAGCGGCGGCGATTCCATCGCCTACCTCAGCCACCTCGACAACCTGCAGATCTATTCCCCCAGCGGCGAAAAACTTTGGGAAGGAAGCGAGCGCATGGGCGGCAGCGAGGAATTCATCACCCGCGTCGACCCGAGCAAGCGCCCGCAGGACGGCGACAACACCCGCGATGCCTATCTGCAGGCCCGGCTTGGGCGCGGCGATGCCGGGGAAATACTGATTCCAGTCAACGAAGGTGACTGGTTCCGTGCCCGGGGCAAGACTTTCCGCAAGAGCAAACTGACGGCCATGGTTTGGAACGGCCAGGAACTGCTCGAAGCCTGGCACACCCGGGAACAGAACGGCTACATGGCCGACTTCCGGTTGGCCGATATCGACAACGACGGCCAGAAGGAAGTGATCATGGCCATCAACGGCGCGAGCACCGGCCTGCTCGGCGCCCGCCGCTCGTCGTTGTACGTGTTTGAAATGCAATAACCGTCGCTCCTACGGCCACCGCTTCAACGTAATTTCAGGGTAGGGGCGCAGCATGCTGCGCCCCTACAATTGACATCCCGCGAATGGCGAACGGCCCGGTTTTTTCCGGGCCGTTTTTTTACGTTTTTCGCTCCGGCAAAAGACGGAATCACCTGAGCCCCCCCACCCCGATCAGCCCTCTTCGAACCGGAACCCGGCTGAATTCATCTATTCGAACAATCAACAACAAACCCCTTATATAATAGAAAAAGAATATTTTCGGTCGCTTCGGCATTACTTAGGTATTCATCTCAACAATCTTGCTCTTGCTCCCCTTCTTCGGGTATGAATCCTGCTGTTTCTGTCAGATATCATCATCTCCAGCCCCCCCCTGAGAGGAGCAATCACCATGACGAATTGGACAAGAAAACGGATAGCTTGCCTGGCATTGTCTTTGTGCGTCTCCGGCTGCACCGGAGCGACGGTCAAGCTGCCGCCGGTAGCCCAAATCCCTCCGCCGCCGACAGCCCAGGCGCAACCGGCGCAAAAAAATGTCCCGCAAGATCCGCAACTGGTTATCACCACCGCCGAGGTCATGGCGATTCTCGCCGGCCCCGAGGCGGCGAACTACCAACTGGTCGACTCCCGCCCCGAGGTGAAATTCCAGGAAGGCCATGTGCCCGGCGCCATCAGCGTCCCCAAAGCGACGCTCGAACAGAACCTGGACAAACTCGACAAGAATAAAACCATCGTCTTCTATTGCGGCGGCCTGCACTGCGAATTGAGCCCGGCATCCGCCGCCATCGCCCGGAAAAACGGCTTCGACAAGGTCAAGGTCTGGTACGAAGGGGAACCGGCCTGGAGCAAGGCCGGAAACTATCTGATCACCGAATTGCCTTATGTGCAGAAGCTGGTCACCGGCGGCAAGGATCCGTACCTTCTGGTCGACTCGCGCCCGGCGGTGAAATACAATAAGGCCTTCATCCCTTCCGCGGTCTCCATCCCCAAGGCCGAATTCGACTTGAAAAAGGGTCTGCTGCCGGCGGACAAAAACACCAAACTGATCTTCTACTGCGGCGGCCACGCCTGCGAACTGAGTCATGAATCGGCGAAACTGGCACTGGGCCTCGGCTACACCAAGGTCGCGGTCTTTTCCGCCGGCGAACCGGCCTGGAAGGAAGCGGGTCTGCCGCTGTGGGGGGATGAGCCGAGCGGCGTGGCGCCCAAGCCCAAGGCCGATACCGGCGGCCTGCCCGAGACGATCAAGCCCGACGAGTTTGAAAAACTGATCGCCGAAGGCAAGCTCTTTCTGGTCGACGTGCGTTCGGCCAAGGATTTCGAAGCCGGTCATCTGCCCGGCGCCATCCACATCTTCGACGAGGATTTCATCCACAAGGCCAAGGAATCCGTGGCCAAGCTACCGGCTGATGGGCGGGTCGTGCTCTACTGCTCCACCGGCGCCCGCAGCGCCAGCGCCTATTACGCCATCCTCGGCGAAACGGACTACGCCAACAAGAAAAACCTCCAGTACCTGGACAACACCATCCTGATCAACCCCGACGGCACTTTTACCATCCAGAAGTAAGGTCCATTGCCACCGGATCACAGGAAAAGCCCCCTTGAAACAGGGGGCTTTTTTGTTCGGTAAGTGCTGCATAAAACCATGAAATCAGGTAAAATCAGGAGTTTTTCATTCCTGTCCGAGTCCGCGAACCCAAAGGAACAACTATGACCTCCCCCGAAATCACCTGGGATCTTTCCCTGCTTTATCAAAACCCCGATGACCCTGAACTCGCGGCCGATCTGAATGCGGCGCGGCAGCTGGCGCAGAAATTCCGCCAGGATTTTCGCGGGCGCATCGCCTCGGAACGGCTCT
>CALJLX010000378.1 GCA_937982495.1 uncultured Desulfuromonas sp. | reverse complement strand
CGGTCTTCAAAACCGGTGGGGGGCGTATCCCGTCCCTGGTGGATTCGATTTCCATCTGCTCCCGCCATTAACAATCCGGCACCGTCCATAAAACAGAAAAACCCGCCAATCAGGCGGGTTTTTCTGTTTCTGTCCGGCGAATGCCATCCCGGCCGGCATGCCTGAAGGTGGCTTTTGGGGGTATAGGAACGGGTATAGCCCGACGCTCCTTCTTACTTGGCCTTCTCCGGCGGCTGGCCTTTCTTCTCCTTGGCGCCGAGCAAGGCGGGACCGGCGCCGGGCAGCATGAACTCGGCCACGGCGGCCTGACCCACATCGCTTTCGATGACTTTCTCGAAGGTGTCGAGAACTTTCGATTGCAGTTGCACCGCCCGATCCCCGGCCTTGGTGGCGCCTTCGGCGCTGAGCCCGGCCAGTTTCTCGGCGAGGGTCACCGCTTGCGCCAGGCCGCCCATGTCGCGGAACATATCGCCCTTCCCTACTTGCCCAAGAATTTTGTCGATGTACGAAAGGTCCGAGAGCTTTTCGGCCCGGAGCTGGGCGAGACTCGCGGCGAAATCCTGCCCCTTGAGGTCCATTCCCTTCGCCCGGTCCCGCGACTGGAGATCCGCGATTTTCGGCGGCAGGATCGGGATCATGTTCTCCTTGTCCCCCCACTTGCCGAAACGGTCGTCCATCTGCTCGGCGGCGAGGCCCCGTCCCAGCACCGCCTCCGAGAAAACGCCGGACGTGGGCAGGCCGACGATGCGGCTCTGCCCGTTGTTTTCCGTCTTGAGATATTTCTTCTCGAAGGATTCCCGGGCCACCTGCCCCTCGTCGCTGTTAGCAAAGCCCCAGCGAAAAGCCAGGTAGTTGCCGAAAACGCCCACGGGCTGGGGGTCCACCAGGGCGGAAAGGGGCTGGTTTTCGATCATGTATCCGCGCAGGAGGCAGTAGATGTGATAGGGGCTCATCCGCAGCCAGAGCTGTTGGCTCAGGAACAAGCGGTGCAGATTGAGCCGTTCCCCGGCCGGGAGTTTTGTTTGCACTTTAATGGCCGCGAGTTCATTCTCGGCGGCGGCGATGAGCGGGTCCAACTTGCCATAGTGGGGATTCATCAGATCGTTAATGTCGGTTTGCGGCAGAACGCCGACGTATTTGCGGCGAAGGGCGATGTATTCCGGGTCGTTTTTGAGCTTCTCGACCCTGGCTTTTCTTTCGTCCTGGTCCATGTGCATCAGGTCATGGGCGAAATCGAACTTGATATCGTGCAGGCGCTGGCGATCGTTCCTGAGTTCCTCGATCCGCTTTTTAAGCTCCTCTACCCGCGGGTCGATCTTGTCATTCTCCCCCTTGGTCTGCTCAAGGGCTTTTTCCAGGAGGGCGATCATCTCTTTCGCGCCAATTTCATTGAAGATATTCAGCAGCTGCGCGCCGAATTTTTCGACCGCCCCGGCCACGGCAAAGTCGATCGGCAGCAGCGGCACGAACAGGCAACGATCCCACCGGGTCAATACGGTCTTGATCTCGTAGGTTTGCAAGACTTCGAAGAAGAGGATATTCAGCGCGTGCCGGCGATTGTAATTGGCCAGGACGCGCGTGCAGAGGGACTCCGCCTCCTGTTCGGAAACCTCCCGAACCACCGACTGGCGCCGCGAGCGCAGCGCCTGGGAAACTTCCGCGGTGCGCTGGGCGATCGCGTTCGTCGATTCCGCCGCCAGGTTGCGGCTGCCGGCGCTGAATTGCGCGGTGAGGGCCGAGCTCGTGGTCGAAGCGGCGGAGGCCGAGGCGAAAAACCACGAGCCCCCCGCCTGTGCGCTGGTGGAGCGGGACGAGGTTGAAGACTGGCCGATTTGCGCTTCCTGGGCGACAGCCCTTTGCACTTCATTGACGGCGCGGTTCTGTTCGGCCTGTTCGCTCACCGCTTCGCGCTGCTCGGCCGACTCGGTGCTGGTGCCTTTGGTCTTCCGCTCCCAGCGGGTGACGGCGACCTGCGTCACCTCGCCCGGGGCAAGGCAGACGGATTGCAGCAGGTTGCCGAGGGCGATTCCTTTCTGGCGCCAGCATTGCTCATGCACGGTGAGCACGCCGACCGCGGGCTTGAGGCCCATCGGCTCCGAGTCGTCGGTCACCGCGAAGGGATCGATGGGCTTGTCGAGTTCATGGAGCCCCCCACTCCCTTCGCCCATCGTGTCGAGAACAAAGAGCGAGCGGTAATAGGCCGGCTCGCTCAGTTGGATATCCCCCATAGTTGGGATGAGATAGTCCGGCGTCGCGGGGTCGGGGCCGGGATGCCCGGCATCGGGGCCGGCCTTCTTGCCGGCGGGATCAACAGCGTTCGCTTCGGGGGTCATAATTTTCTCCTTGGGTTCGAAACTACCGAAAATCATCGATTCACGGCAAAAACATTAACGCAAACCCATTTTGACGCAAGGGGAAATCGACCCTGGAAGAGCCAAAAAAACCCTGCGGCAGGTTGTTCGCAGGGTTGTTTTGGCCGGCATTTTTTTAGGAGAGGGTTTTAGGGAGGGACGACCGCACATAGGCCAGTGCGTCATCCAGGGGGAGCGGGGGGGCGTAAAGATATCCCTGAGCGACTCGGCAGCCAGCATTCAGCAGGTAATCGTTCTGGAACTTGGTCTCTACCCCCTCGGCGATGAAATTAAGCCGTAACCCTCTGGCAATGGATAAGATGGCATCAATAATGGTCGTGTCGGTACTGTTTTCAGAAAGGTTGGTCACAAAACTGCGATCGATTTTGACGGTATGCAAAGGCAGGGTATGCAGATAGCTCAGCGATGAATAGCCCTTGCCAAAATCATCCACGGCAATGGTGACTCCGGCCTCGGACAACTGTGTGAGAGCCTGCATGGACTTATTCATGTCCTGGATAAGACAGTTTTCGGTGATTTCAATTTCCAAAAAAGAGCTATCGAGGCGATGTTCGCGAATAGTGTCAAAAAGGCTTTGAGCGAAACCGTCCATTCCCAGTTGTTGCGGCGAAACGTTCATAGCGATACGCAAATCTTCATAACCACGCTTTTTGAACTCAAGAGCATCCCGGCAGATTTGACGGATGACCCAGGCGCCAACGCGACAGATAAGTCTCGATTGTTCGACCACAGGGATGAATTCGGCGGGGAGCAAAAAACCGCGTCTTGGGTGTACCCAGCGGATCAGGGCTTCAAGGGAGCGAACGCGGCCGCTTTGCAGATCGATCTGGGGCTGGTAATAGAGGCGAAGTTCGTCATTGGCCAAAGCCCTATGAATGCCGTTTTCAATCTCCATGTGATAGCAGGGACTGGAGTCCATTTCCGGCAAATAGCAGTAAAAACCGTTCCTTCCCCGTTCCTTGACCTGATACATGGCGGAATCGGCATGCCTTAACAGGAGCTGCATGGTTTCGCCATGATCCGGATAGACGGCACAGCCCGCGCTGAAACTGACCCGGATTTCATGCCCTTGCACCTGAAAGGGTTCGTCGAACAGGGATTGAATTTTGTACCAGATGGTTCTGGCATCCCGGATGTGCTTGATATGCGGCAACAGCAGATTGAATTCGTCGCCGCTGATGCGCGCCAGAGTGTCACAGTCGCGCAGGCAGCTCTTGACCCGGTAGGCGACGTTTTGCAACAGTTCATCGCCGACCAGGTGGCCATAGCTGTCGTTGATGAGCTTGAACCGGTCAAGATCCAGATACATTACGGCCAGCTTTTGATCAAGGCGGCGAGCCTGGCGGAGAGCCACCTGCAACCGGTCGTGGAAAAGATTCCGGTTCGGCAATTTGGTCAGCTGGTCGTGGTTAAGATGGTAATTTCGTAGCGTTTCCGCCTGTTTTCGTTCACTAATATCGCGGACAATGCCGTAGATTCCCAGGATTGGCTTGGGCTCCGGCAGTTCAACGGGGAGAGCCCACACTTCAACGTCCCGGGGGACAGTCCCACTTGGCGCATGCAAACGCAGCTCGACGGGAGCCTCGGCGTGTTCTCCCTTCTTGAGTTTTTGAAAGAAAAGAGCGGCCCCGGCCCGGTCTTCTTCAAGAATGAAATCAACGAAGAGCGCCCCCATCAGCTCTTGGATGTCCAGACCGAAATAGTGGTTAGCGCGTTCATTGACAAAGATCAACCGGCCCTGATCGTCCAGCATGAAAATCAGATCGGGAGAGTGGTTGATAAGGTAACGGTGAAGCCCCTCGCTGCATTGTATGTATTTTTGCACACGAAGATAGTGCTTTTGGCGGCGCCATTTATCCAAGGTGCGCGCCACCGTCTCCAGGAGGGTTTCCGGTGCACAGCCCTTGGCAAGAAAATCCTTGGCCCCGTTACGCAGAGTCCTTGTCGCCTGCTCAAATGTGGATTCCCCACTGTAAATCACCACATTGGTGTCGATATCCTGGGAAACGATATCCTCCAGGATGTTCTGTCCGGAGATGTCGGGGAGGTTCAGATCCAGAAGAACCAGACTGAAGTCTTGTTCGGCCAGAAGGACGAGAGCCTCGCGGCCGGTCGCGGCACATTCCACCTGGTATCCGGCCAGCGAAAGGATCTCTTTGACCGCATCACGCAATCGCGGTTCATCATCGACCACCAGAATCAGATCGGAAGAGCACACGTCTGAACTCCAGTCACGAATCACCAT
>CALJLX010000377.1 GCA_937982495.1 uncultured Desulfuromonas sp. | reverse complement strand
TGGTGATTCGTGACTGGAGTTCAGACGTGTGCTCTTCCGATCTGCGCAGCACCTCGTCGTGGGAGAGGGGACCGGGGGAGAGCCCGGCGGCGAGATTGGCGATCAGGCTCAGGCCGATGACTTCCATACCGAGATAGCGTCCCATGATCGCTTCCGGGACCGTGGACATGGAAACCGCATCGGCGCCGAACCGTTGCAACATACGGATTTCCGCGGGGGTCTCGTAGGAGGGACCGGGCATCGCCGCGAGCACGCCGCGATGCAGGGTGATGTCCTTCTCTCCCATCTGTTCGCGCAGCGCGGGATAAAGGTCTTGCCGATAAAGCCCGCAAAGATCGACGAAGGGGTGGAGGGGTTCGCCGCGCAGGGGATTGTCCCCGAGCAGGTTGAGATGATCCTCCAGGTACATGAAATCGCCCACCTGAAAGGTCGGATTGATCCCACCGACGGCATTGGTCAAGAGCAGACGGCGACAGCCAAGGGCGGCGGCGAGACGCACCGGCAGGGCCACCTGGCGGGCATCGAAACCCTGGTAGAGATGGTAGCGCCCCTGAAAAAAAAGAACCTTCCAGCCCTGGAACCGTCCCGCCACCAAGCGCCCGGCATGCCCTTCGATACGCACATGGGAGAAGCCCGGGATCTCCCGGTAGTCCACATAGACCGCGGACTCGGCCTGATCGGCCAACGACCCCCAGCCCGAGCCGAGAATCACCGCCAGATCGAAAACATCCTCGCCGAAACGCTGGGCAAGGTCCCCGGCGCTCGCTTCCTCTTCCCACGCCATGCTCAACCCTCCAGAAGCTTTTTCACCCGTTCCAGCAACTGTTCGGGCTTGAAGGATTTGCCGATAAAATCGTCGGCCCCTCCACGATAGACCTCGCCGATCTCTTCGCTTTTGCGAAAGACGCCGCTCATAGCCAACAACCGTACCTTGCTCAGAGATTCATCTTCGCGAACCTCGCGGATCAGCTCGTAGCCGTTTTTCTTCGGCAGATTGAGATCGAGCAACACCAGATCGGGCCGCGCTTCCCGAATGATGCGCAACGCTTCCTCACCGTCTCCGGCAAAGAGAAGATCCGCCTCCAACACTTTGAGGATATCTCCCGTCAGTTCCCGGAAGAAGCGGGAGTCATCGACGATCAGACACCTTTTTCGGGGAACGGGGGACGCGGCGGCGCCATCCTCGACGGCGGCCGCCAGATCCACGCGGAAAACGTGACCGCAGCCGGGGCATTTGATCCGCGGCGCCTGGTTACTGGCGCGGGCCGGGTCGAACCGGTAACTGGCCTGGCAATTCGGGCAGACGATGCGCATGGTCAATCTCCCCCGCCTCCGGCATCACCACGAAGCGTCAGTTCGTTCCGGCCCCGCAGATCGAGGGGCAGATCGGCAAGCCAAAGGTCGATGCTTTCCGGTCGATCAACCTGCAGCCGCAGGGACTGCTCCGCGTGCCAGCTGATGCTGCTGCCGCCGGCCAGGACATATTTGCGCGGGGGCAGATCGTCGATCCGGATCTCCAGGGCGACGCGCTCCCGGGTCTCGACCCGCAGCACTCCGCCGCCGGCCGGAAGCATTTCCGAGGCGGCCGGCGGCGTCTCGACCGCCGGTGCGGGCGGAACCTCGGCGGCCGGCGCCGTCGCGTTATCGG
>CALJLX010000376.1 GCA_937982495.1 uncultured Desulfuromonas sp. | reverse complement strand
AGATGGTGATTCGTGACTGGAGTTCAGACGTGTGCTCTTCCGATCTTCTGCTGAAGGAAAAACATGGAGATATCCTATAGTGTATTCCTGGGCCTGTTGCAGGGCGCCACGGAATTTCTGCCCGTGTCGAGTTCCGCGCATCTGATTCTGGCTGAATACTTCCTTGATTTGAAGGAAGCGGGCCTGGCCTTTGATGTCATGCTGCATCTGGCGACGCTTACGGCAATAGCGGGCTATTTCAGAAGCGATTTCCTCAGCCTGCTGTCGGCCATTCCGACACCCGCTGCCGGCGGCATCCAGCAGGCGCGACAACGCATGCTGGCTTTTTATCTTTGCGTCGCCACGCTTCCGGCTGCGCTGCTCGGGGTGACGCTGGGCAAGTATGCCGAGTCAATTCTCCGGTCTCCGCTTCTCGTCATCTTCACCCTGAGCGGCGCCGGGGCCATACTTTGGTGGGCCGAAAAAATCGGGAGGCGGGAACGGGGACTGGAGAGCATAGGTGGCCGCGATGCCATGATCATCGGCTGCGCTCAAGCCATAGCCCTTATTCCAGGCGTGTCCCGCAGCGGGGCCACCATGAGCGCCGGACTCCTCCTCGGACTGGACCGAACGGCCGCCGCCAGATTCTCATTCCTGTTGTCCTCCCCGATTCTTCTGGGGGCCGGAGGATATAAAATCCTGGAATTATTCAGAGGACCAGGGCTTGCGGATGGACAGATCTCATTTTTTCTGGTGGGATTCCTGGCCGCAATCATATCTGGTTACGGCTTCATCGGGTTCCTGATGAAATTTGTCCAGACCCAGTCGCTGGCGGTTTTCGCATATTACCGTTTCTGCCTGAGCACTGTGGTGGCAATGGCCATATTTTTTGGAGGATATTGAAAATGGCACTTCCGGGCCTAACCCTTTTACAAAAATACCGGGGCGAAATCTCCAAAATAGCCGGCCTCGTTTCCCTCTGTCTGCTGGCGATATCCGATCATTCCTGGCCACCCTCTGGTTCGCCGTTTACTATCCCATTTGTGATCAGATCAGAGGAAAGTTACCTGACAGCAAGGTTCGGAGGGATCTACCTGGAATATAAGGCCGCCACGCCGGGATTCATCCTCCGACTCGGCCTGTTGAAAAAATCGACACCTACATGGTACACACCAAAGTTTTCCAGAGACCCCTGATTGATGCAACCATGTTCATCTCGGGATATATCCTGTTGCAGATGATCGAAAGAATGCACCAGCTATAGATCATGCCTGTTCTTATCAGGTTTCCATAATCCTTCGAAAGAGGAAGAGACGATCCGTCTCTGGGGATGGCTTTTTCCCATGTTCAGGGATAAAAATCATGCCGCTTGTCAATGAGATCCCGCAAACGCTCCCGGCCCCGGCTTAGAAGCCGCTCCACCGCCTTGGTCGAGGTGTCAAGCGCGGCGGCTATTTCCTGATAATTCAGTTCTTCATAGTAGCGGAGTACAATGGCCAAACGTTGATTGAGGGGCAGAGCATCAAGGGCGGAACGAACCGCGATGGCGTTTTCCCGCCGCATCATCGGGTCCGTGATATCGGGAGAGGGGTCTGGGGTGTCCGGGACCGTTTCGAGAAGCAAGGGTTGCT
>CALJLX010000375.1 GCA_937982495.1 uncultured Desulfuromonas sp. | reverse complement strand
CCGCCGCGTTTCTTCCTCCCCCAAGAAAATCCGCCCCGGGCTGACTCTTGGGGAGAAAGGAAGTATGATGAGGGAAAGAATTTGACGACTTGCCGTAAAGCTTATCCTATTCCCGATGTCCCGCAACCATTGAAGAAGGGAGCCTTCCATGGAGCATCTCGACCAGTTGATCCAGACCATCGCCCTGAGCATGGGGGCCGCCTGGGCCAGCGGTATTAATCTCTACGCCGCCATCCTCACCCTCGGTGTGCTCGGGGCCACCGGCAACATGATCTTGCCGCCGGGGCTCGAAGTCCTCTCCGATCCGATGGTGATCTTCGCCGCCGGGGCGATGTACTTCATCGAGTTCTTCGCCGACAAGACCCCCGGGGTCGATACCGGCTGGGATACCATTCACACCTTCATCCGCATCCCCGCCGGCGCGGTGCTCGCGGCGGGGGCCATCGGCGAGGTCGGCCCGGCCCTCTCCATCGCCGTCGGCCTGGTCGGGGGCGGACTCGCCGCCGGCACCCATCTGACCAAGTCCGGCTCGCGGATCATGATCAACACCTCGCCGGAACCCTTCAGCAACTGGTTCGCTTCCCTCGGCGAGGACGTGCTGGTCATCGCCGGGCTATGGACGGCTCTCCATTCTCCCTGGATTTTTGTCGGGGGGCTGATTCTCTTCATTCTGCTGATGGTCTGGCTGTTGCCGAAAATCTGGCGGGGGGTTAAGGCGGTGCTCAATGCCGTGGCGCGCCTCTTTCGGAAGCAGCCATTGCAATTGCCGCCACCGGAGAGCGGCGGCGGAGATGTGGGGGGATAAGAAAAAAGCCGGTTTCGACCGGCTTTTTTCATGTCAGTCGGCCAGACCGATGGCTTCGACCGGGCAGGCGGGGATGCAGATGCCGTCGAGATCGCAGGCGGCGCGATCGACGACGGCGACACCGCCTTCGAGGGCGATGGCGTTGACTGGACAGGCCTCGACGCAAAGGCCGCAGCCGGTACATTTTTCGGGATCGATAAGAATTTTCATGGAAGCCTCCGGGCATGAAATGAATTTTTAATCAATGTTTTTGCTCTGTGTTCCCTGTGTCTCCGTGGTGAAATGACTTGAATCAGCAGATGCGGGGCAACTGTTCGCCGGCGAGCATTTCGATGGCGCGGCGGCCGCCGATGGCGGTATGCAGCTGGACCTGGCCGGGCGACTCCGCCGTCACCTCGCCGATGAGGGCCGCTCCCTGCCCCTGGGGATGGCGGCGCATGCGTTCGAGGAGGGCGTCGGCCGCTGCCGGCGCGACCAGGGCCAGCAGCTTGCCCTCGTTGGCGACATAGAGGGGGTCGAGGCCGAGGAGGGCGCAGGCCCCGGCCACCGCCGGATTGAGCGGCAGCGCGGTTTCGTCGAGGCGGATGCCGACCTGGGACTGGCGGGCGATTTCCTTGAGGGTGGTGGCGACGCCCCCCCGGGTCGGGTCGCGGAGCACATGCACGGCATCGCCGAATTCGTCGAGCAGCGCGCCGACCAGATGGTTGAGGGGGGCGCTGTCGCTGCGGATATCCGTCTCCAGTTCCAGTCCCTCCCGTCCCGCCAGCACCGCCAGGCCGTGATCGCCGATGGGGCCGTTGATGAG
>CALJLX010000374.1 GCA_937982495.1 uncultured Desulfuromonas sp. | reverse complement strand
ATCACCGCGCCGACGGCGCGCATCGGCACGCTGACGACCTTGGTGAGAAAGCAGCCGCTCAACTGGCCGGCGAGGAGCAGGACGACAAGGAGTTTGATCCAGTTCATTGCAGTTCTCCTTGAGAGAGGGATGGGGGGACTCAGCGCAGGGCTCCGGCACTTGCCGGAACCGCCCGCTTGAACGCCCAGGCTTCGATCTTCTTGATCTGTTCGGCCATGGTGACCGACAGGGGAACGGTGCGGCTGATCGCTTCCATGATGTCCTGCTGGGTCATGGCGCGGTTCTGGGCCAGGGCCTCGAAGCCGGCGCTGGCTACCGCCTGCTCGATCTCGGCGCCGGAAAAACCCTTGGCGGCGTGGGCGAGCATGCCCAGCTCGAAATTTTCGATGGGGAACCCGCGCTTGCGCAGGTGGATACGCACGATCTCTTCCCGCTCCGAGAGCCCCGGCAGGGCGACGTAGAAGATTTCGTCGAAGCGCCCCTTGCGCAGCACCTCGGCGGGGAGCATTTCGATGGCGTTGGCGGTGGCGGCGACGAAGACCGGGTGGCGCTTCTCCTGCATCCAGGTGAGAAAATAGCCGAGCACCCGCGAGGCCGCGCCCCCTTCGGCCTTGAAGCCCTGATTGGAGATGCCCGCCTCCATCTCGTCGATCCAGAGGACGCAGGGGGAAAGGGCCTCGGCGGTCTTGCAGGCCTTGCGCAGGCTGCTTTCCGGAGAACCGAAGGTGCCTTCGTAGACCGTCGCCATGTCCAGGCGCACCAGCGGCAGCCGCCAGCGGGCGGCGATGGCCTTGACGAAGAGGCTCTTGCCGCAGCCGCTGATGCCCATCACCAGCACCCCCCGGGGGAGGTTCTTGCCGGAAGAGAGGCCCTCGGCACCGAAGGCCTTTTCCCGCTTCTCCATCCAGCCCTTGAGGTTTTCCATGCCGCCGAGATGGTCGGCGGTGACGTCGTTCTCGACGAACTCCATGATGCCGCTCTTGCGCAGCTGCTGCTTCTTGGTGCGGAAGAGGGCGGCGACGACCTCGTCCGGCCCGCCCCCCTTGCTGACCCGGGCCAGGCGCAGGGCGCGGTCGAGATTGAGCAGATCGAGCCCCTGGGCGGCGACCACCAGTCGCGACACCGTGTCGTCGTCGGCCAGCAGGCGGTCGATGAAGGGATCCTTGCCCCGGTTTTTATCGAGAAAGGCCTGGATCTCCTTGCGATCGGGCAGGCCGTGGTCGAGGAGCAGGAATTCCTCGCGCAGGGCCGGCGGAATGTCGGGGCGCCCGCCCATGAAGATCAGGGTCTTGCCCGGCGGTCGGCGCACCGCCGAGAAATCCTTGAGGGTGCGCTGGATGAAAGGATTGTCGTGCCAGAACCAGTCGAGATCCTTGAAGATGAAGATCCCCGGCCCCTCTTGCTCCACCGCCCAGCGCAAACCCGCCAGAGGCTCGCGGGTCCCCTCGTGGCCGAGGAAGCCGACGGTGCAGTTCCAGACCAGGGGGCCGGGCATGCCCTTGATGGCATGGAGGGCGGCGTGGGTGATGAGCGCCTCGGTACGGCTCTCGTTGTCGGTGGTAATGTAGATCAGCGGCGTCCCCGCCGCCACCTGCTGGCTGAAGTTGGCCAGGGTCAGAAGCTCTTCCATGATCGAATCCTTCCGGCAAACGATGCGAAGGCGTGGTGACTTTGTCTTTCACGTTAAATCATCCGTCAGGATTTGTCCATGCCGGCCGGAATCCTTTTCTCGACGGTTTTCCGCCGTCCACAACCCGGTTGACTTGGGAGACGTCTTGCCATTACAGTCCTGATGCCGTTGGGGCGATGCCCTCGCAATTTCCGTAAGTTCGTTTCTCTTGCCCCGGTAATCTCTTCGCTTTGGTGTCCTGCTTCATGCCCTTGACCCCGTTCGCCTACGTCAATGCGGAAAAATCGACGCTCTACCGGGAGCTGATGCGGGTCTTCGTTGCCGCCAAGGAACGTTTTCTCGTCCATCTGCGCCCCGAGGATGTCCATGAGCGACTGCCCGCCATCGCCCGGGAAGAGGTCGAGCGCGCCTTGCAGCAGCTGGTCGATTGGGGGAACCTGCGGGCCGAGCCCGATACCGGAAGGGTCGGCACGGTGGAAGATTTCTATCGCGCCCGCTTTCTCTACCAGTTGACCAAGGAAGGAGAGGCCGCCGAGATCGCCCTGACCGCCTACGATGAGGCTCTCGGTCGTCGCGGGGCGCTGCAGGCGGTGGCCCTGGCGGACATCCGCCACCAGTTGCGGACATTGCGGGGCCTGTTGCAAGAGGCGGAGCCCGATCCCGCTCGGGCGCACTTTCTGTTGCGCGACCTGAGCCGGGTCTTCGCCGATCTGGCGGAAAACGCCCAGGCCTTCATGGCCGGGCTGGGCCGGACCCTGGAATTGCGTGGCGCCGACCGCGAGGCGTTTCTCGCCTATAAAGAGCGGCTTGTCGATTATCTGCAGCGGTTTATCGGCGAACTGGTCACCGCTTCGGCCGACATCGCCCGCCTGCTCGACGAGATCGGCACGGATGTCGGAACCTCCCGCGGCATCGGGCGACTGCTGCAGCTGGTGGCGGTCCGCGAAGCCCGGGACGCCCTGGAGGAGGGGGGCGAAGGGGAGGCGTCGGCGACCGCCCGGCATCTGGAGCAATGGCGCGCCCGCTGGGAGGGGTTGACCGCCTGGTTTATCGGCAGCCGCCACCATCCGTCCCAGGCGGAACTGCTGCGCAATCGCGCTCGACGGGCCATCCCCGAACTGCTCGACGCGGCGCGGCGCCTCAACGAGCAGCGCTTGGGACGCAGCGACCGGGCCGCCGATTTTCGCGTTCTGGCCCGCTGGTTCGCCGAAGCCGAAACCGAGGCCGACGCCCACCGGTTGTGGCGGGCCGCTTTCGGTCTGACCCCCGCCCGGCATCTGACGATCGACGAGGAGACCCTGGCGGCGCGGGAAGCCGAGCCCGTTTCCCCGGCGACATCCTGGCTGGAGGCGTCGCCGCTGAGGATCAACGCCCGCCTGCGCGCCACCGGCAGTTACCGCAAGAAGGGGCAGCCGCCGAAGGTTCGGCGCCGCGACCGGGAGCGGGAGCTGCTTTCCCGGCAACTGGCCGAGGAGAATGCCCAGATCCGCGCCGTCCGGCGTCTGCTCGCCACCGGCGCGCCGCTGCGGCTGAGCGCCGTCGGTCGCCTTGATCCCGCTCCCTTCGCGCTTTTCTTGCAGCTGCTGGGGGACGCCCTGGCCGCCTCCGTCGACCCGGAAGGAGACGTCGTCACCCGTTCCGGGGACGGCAGCCTGCGCATTTCCCTGACCCCCCTGGGGCCGGAAACCCGGGCGCGGATCGAAACGCCCGACGGGGTTTTCGGC
>CALJLX010000373.1 GCA_937982495.1 uncultured Desulfuromonas sp. | reverse complement strand
CATCAGGGCGATCAACAGGGTTCGTAACATCATGGGAATTCTCCTTGGTCTGGACGTTGGCGTTAGCCCCGCCCGCCTTCAGCGGCGAGCTTACGGGAGACGGCGTCGACCATCTGCTGGTTGAGCTTCTGCACCACCTGGTACCAGTCGATGCTGGAACCGACGCCGTGGTCTTCAGCGAGGAGCGGTTGCGGACCGGCCCCGTACAGCTCGTAATGGGTGTCGAGAGAGGTGGCGCCGGCGCCGAAGCCGACGACGATGCGCGCCGCCTTGCTGCCGGCTCGATAGGTGACGATGCGCACGCTCAGCAGATACTCGCCGTTCGCTCCGGAAAACTCCCCGCGACTGCCGATCAGCCGCGCCTGGTAGCCGGCCTTGCGCAGCATGCGCAACAGATCCTGTTCCATCCAGGCGCCGACCTGATTGTACTGGTTGGCCCGATCCGGGTCGAGTTCCGGGGTGACGCCCCGATCGGAAAGAACGGCAATGGCGTAGCCGCCTCCTCCGGCGCGAGTCGGCGCCTTGACTTTGGGGCTCGGGGCGCAACCGACCAGCAACATCACCAGCAAAACCACCCCTCCCTGCAACAGCTTCTTCATGCCCAAGCTCCTTTCACTTACAGTCCGGTTGACGACAAAGGGCCTTCAGCCCCGCTCCTTGCGAATGAACTCGGCCAGGGTGCGCAGCGAGGCGAGCACCTCGCGGCTGGTATCCTGGCCGCCGATGCGCACCCCGTAGGCCTTCTGCACCGCCACCACGATCTCCACCGCGTCGAGGGAGTCGAGTCCCCAGGGGGAATCGGGACCGATCAGCGGGGCGTCGGGGAAGACCTCTTCCGGCGCGTCGGGAATGTTGCAGCCGGCGACGATCAGGTCGCGCAGCTCTTGTTCGAGGTTGTCGGCAGACAAAACATCCATGGGTTCCTCCATCACAGCATCACGATTGAAGATCAGCGCCCGCCGCCACGGCGGCGAGCGAAAACGAACCAGGCCAAGCCCAGGCAGGCGCCAGCGAAAACCAGCAGCAACGCCAGTTGCGGCGCGATCCCCGCCAGGTCGCCCCGGCGGACAAAGAGCTCGATAAAACCCTCCAGCCCCCAGGCCAGTGGCGACAGGTCGCTCAGGGACTGCATCGCCGGGGGCATGGCGTAGACCGGCACCATGATGCCGCCGAGGGCCGCGGCCAGCACGATCGAAACCGGGCCGAGCATGGCCGCCTGCTCGTAGCTGCGCACCAGGGTGCCGATGAGCAAGCCGTAGCCGGTGGCGGCCAGGGCGCAGGCCAGGATCAGCAGGATCAGGGCCGGAAGGTCGCCGCCGAACTGCAGGATCGGGGTACCGAAACGGGGGAGAAGCAGCCGTCCGACCAGCAGCATGACCAGCGCCTGGGCGCAGCCGACCAGCACATAGGCGGCGAGTTTGCCGCCGAGCAGGGGGAGGCCGGAAACGGGGAGGCTCAGCAGCCGTTGCAGGGTGCCTTCCTGACGTTCCCGCAGCAGCGCCCCGGAGAGGGGAACGACGATGAAAAACATGCCGAACAAGGTCCAGGCGGGGACGTTCTGCTGCACCGAGTCGGGCTGGGCGACGATTTTTCCGGCGGCGATTTCCGCGCGCACCGCCAGCAACTCCCGGTCCTGCCAGGCAAAGGTGACGGCGGGAGGCGTCGGCGCGCCGGGCAGGTTCCGGTAGGGGCCGAGCGCGTTGCCCACCTGCTCGGCCACCTGGCGGGGCAGCACTTCCCCCAGCTGTCGCCCTTTTTCCGCGACCTCCAGGCCGAGGGCCGCCCGCCGCAGGGCGTTGACCAGGGTGGCGCGAAAGGCCCCCTGCACCGCCGGGTCGAAATAGACGGCCAGCTCCAGGGGATTGGCGTCATCCTCGGTCGATTCATTCGCGGCAAAGGCGCGGCGGGCGAGGGCTTCGGCGCGCCGCTCCAGTTCTTCGCCGAGCCCGGCGGGGATCACCAGGGCAAAAGGATAGTCGCCGGCGGCGACCCGGCGGCGAGCCTCGGCCTCGCCTTCGGCGTCCCCTGCCGCTTCGACCAGTTGCACCGCGCCGCTCTCCTTCAGACCGTCGACCAGGCGCCGGGCCGGCTCGCCGCCGTCGCGGTCGACCAGCAGCACCTGGATGCTCCCCTCGCCGGTGAGCTTG
>CALJLX010000372.1 GCA_937982495.1 uncultured Desulfuromonas sp. | reverse complement strand
TACGAGATGTTGATTCGTGACTGGAGTTCAGACGTGTGCTCTTCCGATCTGATGGTCGTTCCCGCCGAACTCTGGCAGGAATCGACCCGCTGGGAACAGTACGGCAAGGAGCTGCTGCGCCTCAAGGATCGCAAGGACGCCGATTTTTGCCTCGGACCGACCCACGAAGAGGTCATCACCGACATCGTCCGCCGCGAGGTCCGTTCCTACCGGCAGCTGCCGCTCAATCTCTATCAGATCCAGTCCAAGTTCCGCGACGAGATCCGTCCCCGCTTCGGCCTCATGCGCGGCCGCGAGTTCATCATGAAGGATGCCTACTCCTTCGATGTGGACGAGGCCGGGGCCGATGTCGCCTACGACAAGATGTATCAGGCCTACCGGCGCATCTTCGAGCGCTGCGGCCTGCGCTTCCGCGCCGTCGAGGCCGACACCGGCAACATCGGCGGCAGCTCCTCCCACGAGTTCATGGTGTTGGCCGATTCGGGCGAGGACGCCATCGTCTCCTGCGACAGCTGCGAATACGCCGCCAACGTTGAGAAGGCCGAGCTGCGCGATGCCGGGGGCGATTTTCCGGTACCGACCCAGGCGTTGACCAAGGTGGCGACGCCGGGGCAGAGGACCATCGAGGAGGTGGCCGGATTTCTCCAAGTTGAACCGGCGCGCTTGATTAAAACCCTGCTCCTGCGCACCGACGGCGGCGAAACGGTGGCGGTGCTGTTGCGCGGCGACCGCGAGCTCAACGACATCAAGCTCTGCCGTCTGCTCGGCTGCAACGAGGTCGAGTTGGCCGACGAGGAGACGGTGCGCCGGGTGACCGGGGCGCCGAGCGGTTTCGCCGGGCCGGTGGGTTTGAAGGGGCGGATCCTCGCCGATTTCGAAGTGCGCGCCATGGTCGATGCCGTGACCGGCGCCAACGAAGTCGATACCCACTACACCGGGGTGGCTTGCGGCCGGGATTTTACCGTCGAAACCTTCGCCGATCTGCGCGAGGCGGTCGCCGGCGACTTCTGCCCGCGCTGCGCCGGCAAGCTCGAAGTCTGGCGGGGGATCGAAGTCGGCCACGTCTTCAAGCTCGGCACCAAGTATTCCCAGGCCCTCGGCGCGACCTTCCTCGATGCCCAGGGGCAGGAACAGGTGATTTTCATGGGCTGTTACGGCATCGGCGTCGGCCGGACGGTGGCGGCGGCCATCGAGCAGAACCACGACGAAAACGGCATCGTCTTCCCCATGCCCATTGCTCCCTTCCAGGTCATCGTCACCATGGTCAATCCCAATGACGCCGAGGTCTGTGCGGCCGCCGAAAAGCTCTATGCCGAGCTGCTGGAGCGCGGGATCGAGGTCCTTCTCGACGACCGCGACGAGCGTCCCGGCAGCAAGTTCAAGGACGCCGATCTGCTCGGTATTCCGCTGCGGGTGACGGTCGGGGCGCGGGGGCTCAAGGACGGCGCCCTCGAAGTGCAGGAGCGGCGCAGCGGCGCGCGGGAGATGTTGCCCCTGGCCGAGGTGGCCGAGGCGGTGGCGGAGCGGGTGCGCGGCGCCCTGGCGGGCTGAGGGCACAGGCTCGCGCGCGACCGGAAAGAGGCATCATGGCGAAGATGATCATCGACAGCGGCGGCCGGCTGAGTCTGCCGCATCCCGTGGTCAGGGAGCTGGGGCAAAAAACCCTGGAGCTGTCCTCCTTTTCCCCCCGGCATCTGCTTCTGACCCATCGTCGCGATGAGAGCGAGCTGGTCATGGCCGGCGAGCTGGGCGAGTTGGCCATCGCTGATCTGCTCTCTTTTTTCAACATGTTCCGCAAGTCGGGAGTGCTG
>CALJLX010000371.1 GCA_937982495.1 uncultured Desulfuromonas sp. | reverse complement strand
AGCGGCCTTGCGGCCGCCTTCGATGGGTCTTCAGCTTGCTTTGTGCTTTCCGGAAGAAAGGTCAATCCAACGTCTTCCGTTTGGGGTTGAGGATACAGGTCCGGCGGATTCCATCCTCGATCTCCAGCATCGCCTCGTCCTTCCACAGAGAGAGGGCCACGTCGCCGCGAGCGTACTTCAATCCCGAAGCCACCTGCTGACGGGGCAGGGTCAGGGTCCGGTCGGGCAGAACGAGCCGGGCGCGATCCCCTTCGACCCGGACGAGGAAGGCAAAATCGTCCCGACATTCGTAGACCCGGGCGACCCCCTCGCCGTCCACGGCTACGGGCGGCTCGCCATAGGGCAGAGAGCAGGCCGAAAGCAGACCGACGATGAACAATCCACTGATTTTTCGCCATTGACGGCAATTCATGGGCAAATCCGCTCCTTGGGGTTTATCCGTCAAAAAATAGCCACCAGACGCTCAAAAGATTTACGCAGGCGGATGGAAAGGGTCAAAAGCACCCCCTTGAGCAGACGAATGCCGAGTTCGGGATGCTCCACCAGCAGGCGGTCGAGATTTTCCCGGGGAAGCAGCAAGAGCTGGGCATCCTCCTGACAGACGGCGGTCACCGCCCGGGGAAGGTCGTCGATCAGGCTGAACTCGCCGATCACCGTCCCTTCGCTGTAAACGCCGATGACCATCTGCCGCCCTTCGAATTCGGTGTTCTTCTTTTCCTCGATACGCCCGGACATGACAAAGGCGGCGAACTTTGATTCATCCCCTTCGTTCCAAAGCACCTCGCCGCCGGCGGCTTGGCGACACTTGAAGTAGGGGGCGAGGATTTCGGTATCGGCATCGGAAAGAAACTTGAAGCAGCGCAGATCGTTCTTCATCCGCGCGCAGACCTCGGGAGCGGTACGGTTCATGGTTGACTGGAATCCCCCCCCTGCTCCAGTTGCGCCAGTTTTTCCTTCATCCGCGTCAGCAGCCCGTCGAATCCCTCTTTCTTCAGAATTTCGCCATAGCTGTTGCGGTAGTTGTTGACGAAGCTCACCGACTCGATGACCACGTCATAGACCATCCATTCGCTCCCCTGTTGCACCATCCGGTAGGAAATGGGGATTTCGGCGCTCTTGGTAACGATGACGGTATCGACGGCGGCCCGGTTCCCCTGCACCCGCTCCTTGAGGAAATCGATCTTTTCGTCGGTGTAGGACTCAATGCGACCGATGTAATTGCGTTCGAGCAGGTCGGAGAAGATATTAACGAAGCGCGAACGCTGCTCGGCGCTGGCGTTCTTCCAGTTGGTCGCGAGAATCCGCTGGGACATCTCGTTGAAGTCGAAGCGGGCGCGGATGGTGGTGGAGAGCTTTTCCCGCCGCGCCTCTTTTTCCAGGTTCGCTTCCCTGAGAATCGCCATCACCGCGTCGACGGTGGTCCGGGCCTGCTCCATCGGTCCCGGCGTCGCCGCCGCCACGCTCGCCGCCAGCAGAAAAACGCCGAGCGCCAGCAACAAACGATACGGAATCAATCGCTTAAAATACATCGCAACCTCCTTGAATTGCATGAAACCCTTCATTTTCGGACCTTGCCGGCCCGCATCTGGGTGTAGGCGTCACGGACGAAAAGATAAGGGTCGAGTTCGTTTTCGCGGATGCCTTCGTAGGTATCCTTGTCGAGAGAGATCTCGTTTTCGGCGTCGAGGGCACGCAGGGCCGCCAGTTCCTCGGTCTTGAGCGCCGGCGGCAGGGGGTCGACGAAATGGTCGCCGATACGGCCGAGGCCGTCCCGCAGACTGGTCGGGCCGAGAACCGGCAGCACCAGATAGAACCCCTGGCCGATGCCGTAATGGCCGAAGGTCTGGCCGAGATCCTCGTCTTTTTTCTCCAGTCCCCACTTCGCAGCCGGGTCGAAGAGTCCCGCCAGGCCGAAGGTGCTGTTGGTCAGAAACCGGGCCAGCTCGCTCGCGGTGTTGGTGAACTTGAGCTGCAACAGGTTGTTGGCCGCCCGCGCCGGCGTTCCCAGATTGGAAAAGAAGTTGGAAACCGAAACCCGCGCCGGTTCGGGAATCACCCGCAGCCCCTTGGCCACCGGCTTGAGCAGATAGACGTAGAGCTTGTCGTTGACCCAGAACATGCCCCGGTTCAACGGTTCCAGAGGGTCGGCGATCTCTTTCGCTTCCGGTTCGGCGAAGGGATCCTCTTCCAGAGAGAAGTCCTCCTCGGCCCAACCCGGAACGCTGAAGAAGAGCAGCAAGAACAGAAGCAGCGGCGCGATCCGAGTCATGAATCCCCCTATTTTTTCTCGAAAACGTATTTGCTGATCAGTTCTTCGAGATTGATGGCCGATTCCGTCTCGAAAATGACTCCGTCCGGCTCGACCAGCAGATCGCTTCCGCCGGGGGAAATGCTCACGTAGCGGTCGCCGATGATCCCGGCGGTGCGAATCGAGGCGATGCTGTCATCTTGCAGCTTTACATCCTTGTTCAGCAGCATTTCCACTTCAGCTTCGTAGGTTTCGCCATTGAGGCGAATGCGCGAGACCTTGCCGATCTTGACTCCGGCGATCTCCACCGGCGCACCTTCCTTGAGACCGGAAACAGAGGAGAAGCCGGCACTGACCCGATATTCGTTCCCCCGGAAAAAATCGACATGGCCCAACTTGACGGAAAGCCAGACAAAGCAGAGAAATCCCGCGACCATGAACAGGCCGACGGCGACTTCGATATTAAGCCGGTTCATATAAAGCAGCCTCCTCCTTGGCACTGGAATAAATGGGCCCCATGGTTTCTTCCACATAGCGGCGGATCAGGGGCTGCTCCGACAGCTGAAAGGCCTCGGGGGACATGACCCCCTGAATCCTGCCCTCGGCGAGCAGGGCCACATAATCGGCCAGCTTGAAGATCTTCGGCACGTCGTGGCTGACGATCACCGCCGTGTAGCCGAGTCGGCGCTGGGTCTTGTGGAACAACCGGTAGATTTCGTTGCTGCGACTCACGTCGAGGCCGGTGGTCGGCTCGTCGAAAAAAACGACCTTGGGATCGAGCATCAGCGCCCGCGCCAGCCCGACCCGTTTCTTCATGCCGCCGGAGAGTTGCGCCGGGAATTTGTCGTCGGCATCGACCAGATCCATCAGATCGAGTTTTTCCCGCACCTTGGCGCGGATCACCGTTTCCGACAGCTTGGTCCTCTCCCGCAGGGGCAGCGCGACGTTATCGAAGACGTTCATCGAATCGAAGAGCGCGACGTTCTGAAAGAGGACGCCGAACTCCATGCGGATACGATTGAGTTCCTTCTTGCGCGCCCGGGCGAGATTGCTGCCGAAGACCCGCACTTCCCCCCGCTCCGGACGAACCAGGCCGAGCATGTGCTTGATGATGACGCTCTTGCCCTCGCCGCTGGCGCCGACAATGACCGTGGTCTTGCCGGAGACGACGGACAGGTTGACGTCGCGCAGCACCGTCTGTCGGCCGAAGCGCTTCTCCACCCCGACCAGTTCGATGGCGGCGGCCGGTTGTTCCTTGGACATAGCCCCCCCTATAACATAATTGCGCTGATCAGGTAATCCCACACCAGAATCGCGACAGACGACAGCACCACCGCATCGGTGGTGACCCGGCTCACCCCTTCGGCGCCGAAGCCCCCCGAGCGCTCCTTGTGCAGAAAATAGCCCTTGGCCGAGGCAATCCAGACGATGAGCAGCCCGAAAATCAGGGATTTGACCAACCCCATTTTCACATCCTGCCATTCGACGCTGGCGTACATCCCCTGGAAATAGGTACCGCCGTTGACGTCGAGCAGCACCACCCCGATCAGATAGCCGCCAAGGATGCCGATCACGTCGAAGATCGCGGTCAAAAGGGGCAAGGTCAGTATTCCGGCGAGATACTTGGGCGCCAACAGGTATTTGTAGGGATCGATGGCCATGCATTCGAGGGCGTCGATCTGCTCCGAATTGCGCATGATGCCGATTTCCGCGCAGATCGCCGAACCGGCCCGGCCGACCACCATCAGCGCGGTCAGTACCGGCCCCAGTTCGCGGATCAGGCTCAGGGCCACCGCCGAGCCGAGCAGCCCTTCGGAGCCGAATTTGGTCAGGGTGTAGTAGCCCTGCAAGGCGAGGATCATGCCGGTGAAAGCGCCGGTGAAGATGATGACGAAGAGCGACCGCACCCCGATGAAATGGGCCTGGCGAATAACCGGAAAGAGGGGATAGGGCGGCTTGACCAGATTGAGCAGGCAGGCGAAAAGGAAAATCCCCATGCGCCCCCCCTGCTCGAGAAAGCCGAGACAGCTGTCCCCGATTTTTTCAAAAGGTTTTGCCGGATTCAAAGCGTCGGATCTCCCCTGTAAAACGCGCGAAGGCTTGCCGCCGGACACCGCCCTGCCGCAAGCCGAGTGATTGTACCAAGAACTCGCGTAAATTACCAATGGAGAACGATTATTCACCCCGGAGGCAAAAACGGCGGGGCGTTTTCCCGTCCCCGTCAGGAGAGAACATCGGTGGTATAATCCCGGACGCGTGACCCGCCGCGCCATCGCCGCATCAGCAGCGTGTAGTTGGCCGTGGCTCGCGTTTCCAGTCGCAGCATCCCCGAAGCCAGGAAAAAAGCGCGACTGGTCGCGCCATAGCGTTTCTTGAGCAGGGGGACGATGCGGGAATAGTTGCCGATCAGCGGCAGGGTCCGCGCCTTGCGCCCGGCGGCGAGCCAGCTCCGCCCCTTTTCCGTGGCGCCGAGCAGGTGCAGGTAAAGGGGGCCGGTCTCCAGCCAGGCGGTCATCTCCTCGGCCGTCACTTCATTCAGCACATAGGCGAGCAGGCGCTGCACGCGGGTGCGGGTCAGATGGCGGGATTTGACGGCGGCAACCAGCCCGGCATAGCCTTCACCGGCGCAAGCGGCCCCGTAAAGACGCTCAGCAATCCCCGCTTCCACCTGATAGAGCCCGCGCAGGGAATCGGCGCCGCGCAGCAGACGGGCCGACAGCAAGCGATAAAGATGCTCTTCGTCAAGGACCTGCCCGGCCGCCAGCGCTCGGCCGAAAGGCACGTGGGCCGGGAGCGGGATAAAGTCCGCCACTTCTTCCCCCCGTCCCAGCCGGTGCCGGATGCCGGTGGCGCTGGCGATATCGCCGACGGCGCGCTCTTCGTGAAAACCGGCGCCAATGCGGGGGATGGCATGGGGAACGATGGCGGCCCCGGTCCGGCGCAGGGCCTTGAGATACTCGATGCCGAGGATGTTGTTGGGCGCGGCGAGCAGTTCGCCGTCGGCAACGCCCAGCTCGCCCAGACAGCGGGCCCGGGCGGTGGGATAATTGACCCCTTGCCGCAGCAGGTGGGCGGTACGTTCGGCGATCCGGGCTTCCTCGGTGAGCAGCAGTTCGGCGCAACGTTGCAGTGCCGCCAGCTCCCCCGATTCGCTGCCGAAACAGAGGGCATCGACCCCCAGGGCATCCAGCGTCCGCACCGCCCCCGAAGCGAACAGGGGCGCGCTGTTGCAGGCCCAGGGAAAGGGCAGCTCCACCACCACATCGACCCCGGCGCGCAGGGCCATTTCCGTCCGCACCCACTTGTCCACCAGCGCCGGCTCGCCCCGCTGGAGAAAATGGCCGCTCATCACCGCCACCGCCGTCTCGGCCCCGGTAACCCGCAGGCTTTCGCGCAAGTGGTGCAGATGGCCATTGTGGAAGGGGTTGTATTCGGTGATCAGACCGACCGCACGCATGCACGCTCCGTAACGACAACATCGAAAGCGGCCTCTCGCCCGCTCGCTACGCGCGCTAGAGTTCGCAGAGGACGCAGAGAAAACATAAAGAGAAGTTCTTTTTAAGATTATCTCTGCGATCTCTGCGTGCTCTAGCGCCTGGCAAGGCGCGGGCGAGAGGCCGCTTTTAGAAAATGATCGGCATCCGCGCCCCGACCCGGTTTTCTTCCGGGGTGACGATGCTTTTGTAGGCCAGGGCTTCGACGCCGGCGGCGGTGACCTGGCGGAGCAGGCGGCCATATTCGGGATCGATGGCGTCGGCGGGGGTAAAGGCGGTCGCTTCGCCACGCTGGACGAGAAAGAAGATCACCGCCCGATAGCCCTCCTGCCGAGCGCGCAGCAGCTCCCGCAGGTGCTTCTGGCCGCGAGCGGTGACGGCGTCGGGAAAGCAGGCGACGTGCGGCTCACAACAGAGCGTGACGTTCTTGACCTCGACCAGCACCTTTTCTCCGGGCTTTTCCAGCAGAAAATCGATACGGCTGTCGTGATAGGGGAATTCCGGCCGGACCTCGAACCCGGCGAGTCCGTCGATCCAGCCCCGGCGCAAGCCCTCTTCCACCACTCGATTGGTGCGATGGGTGTGGGTATCGACCCAGTATCCCTCGACCTCGATCAGTTCCAGGGTGTAGGGCAGCTTGCGCGCCGGGTTGTCGGCGAAGGAAATCAATACCCGGTGCCCGGGGACGGAGCACTGTTTCATGCTGCCGGTGTTAGGGGTGTGGGCGGTGACGACGGCACCGTCGGCCAGCTCGACGTCGGTGAGAAAGCGCTGATAGCGGCGCAACAGACGCCCTTCGAGGAGAGGCGCGGGGAGCTTCACCCGGCGATCTCCGCCATTTCCCGCTCGGAGAGTCCAATCAGGTAAAGGATGGAATCGAGGTTCTGCTGATTGATGTGAAAGTCGGCCTGTTCCCGCACCCGCGCCTTGGCGTTGAAGGCGATCCCCAACCCGGCGCGCCCGAGCATCGGCAGATCGTTGGCGCCGTCGCCGATGGCGATGGTCTGATCGAGGGTGATCCCTTCTTTCCCGGCGATCTCTTCAAGCAGTTGCGCCTTACGCGCACCGTCGACGATGGTCCCGGCGACCTCGCCGGTGACGATGCCGTCGACGATTTCCAAACCGTTGGCGTAGGCGTAGTCAAGACCGAGGTCGGCCTTGAGCCGGTCGGTGAAGAACTGGAAGCCGCCGGAGATGACGGCGGTCTTGAAGCCGAGACGTTTGAGGATAGTGACCAGATTGCGGGCGCCGGGGGTCAGGGGGATATTGCGGTAGACCTGCTCCAGCGCCTCGGCCTTGAGCCCCTTGAGCAGCGCGACCCGCTCGCGCAGCGCACCGGAGAAATCGAGTTCGCCGTTCATCGCCCGCTCGGTAATTTCCGCCACCTGCTCGCCGACCCCGGCAACCCGGGCCAGTTCGTCGATAACCTCGACCTGGATCAGGGTCGAATCCATATCCATCACCACCAGCCGCTTGGCCCGGCGATAGAGGCTCTCCTTCTGCACGGCGATGTCGACCCCGAGGCCGGCACCGGCGTGAAGCAGCTTGCGGGTCATGGCCTTGACGTCAAGCTCGGGCGCGGCGGTGATAAGGAACTCGACGCAGCGCAGCTGCCCCTGGGTCAACTTGGAAATCCGCTCGATGTTGACCGCGTGCTCGGCGAGAATACCGGAAACTCGCGCCAGAGCGGCGGCATTCACCTCGCCGCCGAGGATGGTCACGACATAAGCGTGGCGGGTCGACTTGCGCCGGTATTCGGCCTCGCTCAGAACCTGAAAATCGAGATCGAGCCCCAGTTCCTTGGCCAGGAAGAGAAGCTCTTTGATCAAAGGCTTCTGATCGCTTTCGCCGGTGGGAAAATCGATAAGCACCGATAAGGATAACAAGGTGTGGGTGACGGTCTGCTCAATGTCGCGGATGCGGGCGCCGGAGGCGGCGATGTGGCCGGTAACGGCGGCGATGATGCCGGTACGATCCGGCCCGGTCAGGGTCAGTAGAACCATCTTGTTGTCCATGGGCAATGCCTCTCGCAGCGGGGAAGTTGGGGCATTCTACCCGCAACGCCCCACCCTCGCAAGTTCCGATGCCGTCGGTAAATATTTCCTTGCAGGGGAGCACCCGGCATGCTACACAGCCGAGCGTAACGACCCCATCCCCATCAGGAGCCTGTCATGAGCTACCAAGCCCCCGAAGCGTTCGCCAACGTCACCACCACCTGCAAAGCCAACATCTACTTCGACGGCAAGGTCGTCAGCCACAGCCTGACCCTGGCCGACGGCAGCCGCAAAACCCTGGGTCTGATCTATCCCGGAACCTACAAATTCAACACCGGCGCCCCCGAGAAGATGGAAATCATCGCCGGCGCCTGTCGCGCCCGCATCGCCGGAAACGGCGACTGGATCGGCTTTCCCGCCGGGACCTGGTTCGACGTCCCGGGCAACTCCTTCTTCGAGATCGAAGTCGCCGACGGCATCGCCGAATACGTCTGCACCTTCCTCTAAATCCCTTGAAAAGGTTCGCCATGCCGGAAATCGGCCGTTTCAACACCCTGGAAATCGCCGCCCTCGACGCCGACGGCGCCCATTTCCGGACCAGCGCCGGGGACATTCTGCTCTCCGCGCGGGAAGTTCCCGACGAAGCGCGGGTCGGTGAGCGCCTACGGGTCTTCGTCTACCACGACGGCACCCGCCTGCTCGCTACGATGCGCGCGCCCCTGGCCCAGGTCGGCGAATTCGCCCTGCTCAAAGTGGCGCAAGTCACCAAGGTCGGCGCCTTTCTCGACTGGGGGCTGCCCAAGGAGCTGCTCGTTCCTTTTTCCGAACAGCCCCGACGCATGCAGGCCGGGCGCAAGTATCTGGTCAAGATCTGCCTCGACAATCGCGGCCGCATCGTCGCCACCGGCCGTCTCGACCAATGCCTGGAACCGGGGGCCGGGGATCTCAAGGACGGCGACGAGGTCGCCTTACTGATCCGCGAATTTACCGATCTCGGCGCCAAGGTCATCGTCAACGAGCTTTACGACGGCCTGCTCTATCGGGATGAACTGCGCGCCGGCCAACACCGGGGCACGCGCCTGCAGGGCTTCGTCAAACATGTGCGCGAGGATGGGAAGATCGACGTCACCCTGCGCCGGGTCGGGGCCGAGGGGATTGCCGAGGCGCGCGAGCGGATTCTGGCGGAACTTGCCCGCTGCGGGGAACTGCCCCTGCGCGACGACAGCCCGCCGGAACTGATCCGCGAGCGCCTGGGGATGAGCAAGAAAACCTTCAAGCGCGCGGTCGGCGGACTTTACAAGGACGGGCTGATCGAACCACCGGAAGGGGGCATCCGGCTACGACGTCCGTAACATTCCGTTATTTGTACAAAAAAAGCCACGGCGTGATCCTAGACGCCGTGGCTTTTTACTGCGTGGTGAACCTCGGATCAGGTGCCCGGCTTGTGGCAGAATTCGCAGGAGTTGTCGATATGCTTGTACTTGTGACAGCCCTTGCAAAGAAGATGGTAGGCATCCTGGCTGTTGGGTACCTTAGGATCCTTGCCGTCATGACAGTTGGAACACTTGCCGTCCTCAGGGCCGGTGTGGTGGCAGAGGACACAGGAAACACCCATCTCCTTATGGATCTTGGGTGAAAAAGAAACCGAGCCAAGCTTTCCCTTGCCGGGGAAAACCACCTGCTCGGGGCAACTCACCTCCACCCTTTCCTCCGCCATGACGGGAACCGTCAACAACAGCGCCGCCGCCATCGCCACGAACAAAACCAGACATCTCTTCATAACCTACCCCCAAAATTGATTAGACAAGCTAAATCTTTTTTATTTCAGCATTTTAGCTTGTCTCGCCGGAGCAAGTCAAGGTGCCGGACAAAAATCCCAGGCTTCGGGTTGACGGGGGTAGGATCAGCGTTCCGTCATCGCCCGGCAGTAGTCGATCAGTCCCTGGGTCGAGCTGTCGTGCCCGGTCGGCGCCTTCTCCCCTTCCAGTTCGGGGAGAATGGTTTTCGCCAGTTGCTTGCCGAGTTCGACCCCCCACTGATCGAATGAATTGACGTTCCAGATCACCCCTTGCACGAAAATCTTGTGCTCGTACAGGGCGATGAGCGCCCCCAGGGTCCGCGGCGTCAGACGCCGGTAGAGCAGGGAATTGGTCGGGCGGTTGCCGGGGAAAATCTTGTGCGGCAGCAGTTTTTCGACCTCGTCCGGGTCCAGGCCCGCGGCCTCCAGTTCGGCGCGGGCCTCGGCTTCGCTCTTGCCTTTCATCAGCGCTTCGGTCTGGGCCAGGAAGTTGGAGAGAAGAATGGCCTGATGGCGCCCGAGGGGATTGTGGCTGTTGACCCCGGCGATGAAATCGCAGGGGATGAGGCGGGTGCCCTGATGGATCAGCTGATAGAACGCATGCTGGCCGTTGGTCCCCGGCTCCCCCCAGATGATCGGCCCGGTGGCGTAATCGACGAGCTCGCCTTCGAGGGTCACGCGCTTGCCGTTGCTCTCCATGTCCCCCTGCTGCAGATAGGCGGGGAAGCGGGAAAGATACTGCTCGTAAGGCAGAACCGCGTGCGATTCGGCACCGAAAAAGTTGACGTACCAGACACCGAGCAGGGCCATGATGACCGGGATATTTTCCTCCAGCGGCGCCGAGCGGAAATGCTCGTCCGCGGCATGAGCGCCGTCGAGCAGCTCTTCGAACCTATCCATCCCCACGGCCAGGGCGATGGAGAGGCCGATGGCCGACCACAGGGAATAACGTCCGCCGACCCAGTCCCAGAACTCGAACATGTTGTCGGGGTCGATGCCGAAGGCACCCACCGCCTCACCGTTAGTGGAAAGGGCGACGAAATGCCGACCGACGGCCGCCTCGTCCCCCAACTTGCCCACCAGCCAGTCGCGGGCCGACCAGGCGTTGGTCAGTGTTTCCTGGGTGGTGAAGGTTTTCGACGCGACGATGAAGAGGGTCGTGGCCGGATCAAGCGCCTTGAGGGTTTCCGCCAGATGGGTGGCGTCGACATTGGAAACGAAATGCGCCCGCAAACCGGGATGGGCGTAATGCTTGAGCGCTTCGCAGACCATCAGCGGCCCGAGATCCGACCCGCCGATGCCGATATTGACCACGTCGGTCATGGGCTTGCCGGTAAAGCCGAGCCAACGTCCAGAGCGCACCGCTTCGCTGAACGCCCGCATTTTATCGAGCACCGCCCGGACCTTGGGCATGACGTCGACACCGTCCACCGCCATCGGCCGGCCGCCACGATGGCGCAAAGCGACGTGCAGCACCGCGCGATCCTCGGTGCGGTTGATGCGGCGGCCGCCGAACATCGCTTCGATGCGCGCCCCCAGGCCGACCTGCCGGGCGAGATCGAAAAGCAGGGGCAGGGTCTCTTCGCTGATGCGGTTCTTCGAATAATCGAAAAGAAACTCGTCCCAGCGCAGGGAAAACTTCTCGAAACGGCCGGGATCGGCGGCGAAAAGCTCGCGCATCGACAACTCGGAAACCTCCCGGTGATGGGCTTTCACAGCCTTCCAGGCGGGCAGGTCGGTGAGGCGGGTCATTTGCAGTCCTCGCGCCAGAGACAGCCGAGTTCGCCGCAATGCTCGATCTGCTCGGTGCCGAAGCACTGGGGATTGCCTTCCGCCGCCTGAATTTCGCGAATCAGTTCGACCTTTTTCAGTTTGCCGGGCTTGACTCCGCGATCCTTGGCGACTTCCTTGATCTGTTCCATATTCATTAGAAAACCTCCTGGGTAAGTGATGGGATAGGAGCTAAAAATAGCACCCACACCGGCTTTTGCAACCGGAATTCCCCCGCCACGGAACGCCCCCTTCACCCACCGGCTCTCCTTTCGCAACACCCAACGCCCTGCAAAAAACACAACCGCCTGAAATAACTTGGCCGCAAGATCGTATTTTTTTGAAAAGGATTATCATTTTCCGATTGACAGTCGAGAGCAAACTCCTCTATAAAATGAAAACCGTTTTCAATATCAACCACGACATCCCCCCAAGGAGCCGACAATTATGATACCCCTCGCCCTATTAAGTCCCGGAGAATCCGGTGAAATCGCCAGCGTTGATGTCCATCTGGAAAAGCGTGCCGGCTGCTGCGGCCAGTGCGACGGCACGCGCCATAACAAAGAACATCGCGTCGAAGAGATGGGGCTGCGCGCCGGCAAGGTGGTGGAGATGCTGAGTAACGGCGCCGGCCCCCTGCTGCTGCGCATCGACGATGCGCGCATCGCCCTCAGCCGGGGCATGGCCATGAAAATTTCCGTCCGGAGGAAACCATGAATCTCGCCAAGCTCAAACCCGGCCAGTCGGCCCGAATCACCGCCATCGGCAACCTTGGGCCCATTCGTCGACGGCTCATGGATATGGGCGTCATCGTCGGTGAAACGGTCAAGGTGGTGAAGGTCGCCCCGCTGGGCGATCCCATCGAAGTGACGGTAAAAAGTTATCAGCTTTCCCTGCGCAAGCAGGAAGCCGAAGGGATCGCCGTGGAGGTGCAGCCATGAGCTACCAGGGAGCACCGGACCGGAAACCAGCGACCGCCGCGCGGGTCATCACCGTGGCGGTGGCCGGCAACCCCAATGCCGGCAAATCGACCCTGATCAACGCCATCGCCGGCAGCCGCCTGCACGTCGGCAACTGGCCGGGGGTGACGGTGGAGAAGAAGGAGGCCCGCTTCGAGTT
>CALJLX010000370.1 GCA_937982495.1 uncultured Desulfuromonas sp. | reverse complement strand
ATATCAATCTACTGAAAGAGGCCTGGCAGGCGCCTCTGCGGGAGCTTTAAGATGGCGAAAGAGGTTCGTTCCCTAGTCATTACCGGTAACGGCACCAACTGCGAGCGGGAGGTGGCCAACGCCTGTCGCCTGGCCGGAGCCGAGGTCGCCGACATCGTTCACATCGCCGAACTGCTGGCCGGACGGGTCAGGCTCGACGACTATCACTTTCTCAACCTCGCCGGGGGCTTTCTCGACGGCGACGACCTGGGCAGCGCCAAGGCCGGCGCCAACCGGCTACGCCATGCCCCGGTGAAGGGGAGCGCGGAAAGCCTGGCCGACCAGCTCTATCGTTTCATCGAAGCGGGCAAACTGGTCATGGGGGTCTGCAACGGCTTTCAGCTGATGGTGAAGATGGGTCTTCTTCCCGCCCTCGGCGGCGACTTTCGCACCCAGACCGCGACTTTGACCCACAACGACAGCGGTCGCTTCGAGGACCGCTGGACCTACCTCAAGGTCGATCCCGCTTCTCCTTGTATCTACACCCGGGGATTGACCGGCATCTATCTGCCGGTTCGGCACGGCGAAGGCAAATTCCTGGTGCGCGAGCCGCAGGTGCTGGAGCGGATCGAATCCGCGCATCTGGCGGTGCTGAAATATTGCGCCGCCGATTATGCCGCGCCGACGATGGAGTATCCCCTCAATCCCAACGGCTCGACCAACGCCATCGCCGGGGTCTGCGACGCCAGCGGGCGGATTTTCGGGCTCATGCCCCATCCCGAGGCCTATGTCCATCGCACCCATCATCCCCGCTGGACCCGGGAGGAGGAGCTGCCGGAAGAGGGGATGGGACTGTGGCTTTACCGCAATGCCGTCGATTTCATCCGTAAGGAATTACTCTGACGGGGTAGCTTTCAAAAGTTCATCCGTGTTATCGTAATTTCGGATCTAACATCTTTTCAAATAAGGGTTTTTTAAAAATTTAACGGGTCGTCCCGAGGAGCTTTCCTGGCGCATGTTCGACAAATTCAACGATGAATGCGGCGTATTCGGCATCTATGGCCATCCCGAAGCCGCCAATCTGACTTATCTCGGCCTTTACGCCCTTCAGCACCGGGGGCAGGAAAGTTGCGGCATTGTCTCCTCCGACGGCACCCGTTTGCGGGCCCACAAGGGGATGGGTCTGGTCGCCGACGTTTTCAAGCAGGATTCGATTTTCGAGAGCCTGCCCGGCCCGAACGCCATCGGCCATGTGCGCTATTCGACGGCGGGGGGGAACGACTTCAAAAACTGTCAGCCGATTCTCGTCGACTACCATCGCGGCAGTATCGCCGTGGCTCACAACGGCAACCTGGTCAACGCCCAGGAGGTTCGCAACGACCTGGAGCGCAAGGGCTCGATCTTCTCCACCGTCGCCGATACCGAGGTCATCATCCACCTTCTCGCCCGTTCCGAGTGCGATTCTCTCACCGAACGGGTGACGATGGCTCTGAACCAGGTCAAGGGCGCCTACAGCCTGGTTTTTCTCACCGAAACCCGGATGCTGGCGGTGCGCGATCCCAACGGTTTCCGGCCGCTGGTTCTCGGCAAGCTCGACGGCGCCTACATCGTCGCCTCGGAAACCTGCGCCCTCGATCTCATCGAAGCCCAGTTCATCCGCGAGATCGAGCCGGGGGAGATGATCCTCATCGACAAGACCGGCCTGCAGTCGTTCCGCCCTTTCGAGCAGACCCAGCCTTCTCCTTGTATCTTCGAGCACATCTATTTCGCCCGACCGGACAGCACCATCTTCGGCCAGCAGGTCTATCAGGTACGCAAGGATTTTGGCCGGCAACTGGCCCGCGAGCACGCGGTGGATGCCGATCTGGTCATCCCCATTCCCGACTCGGGGGTGCCGGCGGCCATCGGTTACGCCGAGGAATCGGGCATCCCTTTCCAACTCGGCCTGATCCGCAATCATTACGTGGGCCGCACCTTCATCGAGCCGCAGCAGTCGATTCGCCACTTCGGCGTCAAGATCAAGCTCAATCCGGTGCGGGAGATCATCGAGGGCAAGCGGGTGGTGGTCATCGACGACTCCATTGTCCGCGGAACGACGGCCCGCAAGATCATCAAGATGATCCGCAACGCCGGGGCCAAGGAGGTGCACGTGCGCATTTCCAGCCCGCCGACCAGCTTCCCCTGTTTCTACGGCATCGACACCCCGACGCGCAAGGAGCTGATTTCCTCCTCGCACACGGTGGAGGAGATCAACCGCTACATCACCTCCGACACCCTCGGCTATCTCTCCCTGGAAGGGATGCACGCCGCCGCCGGCGCGCCGATCATCGATGGGCGCAAGGGCTATTGCGACGCCTGTTTCAGCGGCAACTATCCGGTGCGGTTTCCGCGGCTCAAGGACGACAGCCAACTCGGTCTATTTTAAAAACGAGTGCCGTGCGACGGCACTTGATTCTTTATCCATGCGGAGGATTTTTTATGACACAGGCGGAGAGAGACGAACTGATGGCCATTGTCCGGGAGCTTTCCTATGAAGAGCGGGAAGTGACCCTGGCTTCGGGGCGCAAGAGCAACTTTTATTTCGACGGCAAACAGACCGCTCTTCACGCCAAGGGCGGCCTTCTGGTCGGCAAGGCGTTCTGGAAGGAAGTCAAGGCTTTCGCCGGGCCGATCCACGGCGTCGGCGGCCTGACCCTGGGCGCCGACCCCATCGCCACCGCCACCTCCATCGCCGCCCAACTGGAGGGGCAGAACGTTCACGCCTTCATTATCCGCAAGGAACCGAAGGGGCACGGCACCGGCCAGTGGCTGGAAGGGCGCAAGAACCTGCCCAAGGGCTCGCGGGTGGTGATCGTCGAGGATGTGACGACCACCGGCGGCTCGTCGATGAAGGCGGTGGAGCGGGCCCGGGAGGAAGGGCTGGAAGTGGTCGGCATCGTCACCCTGGTCGATCGCGAGGAAGGCGCCCGCGACAACATCGAAGGGGAGGGGATGGCGTTGCGCGCGGTCTTCACCCGTACCCAGGTGGTCGGCAAATAATCCCGCCAGACAGCGAGGATTTAAGAAAGGGGCGTTTTTCGACGCCCCTTTCGCGTATCGGCGCAAGAGGGTGGAGATGACGCAGACTTTCGAACTCTGGCGGCAGGATGACAACGGCGGGCGTTTTCTCGTCGGGTGCTACGACCGTCGGGAGGACGCCGAGGCGAAACTCGCCGAATTGAGTCGCGGTGCGCACAAGCAGTTTTACTGGATCGCGGAGCCGGATCGGGTTTGCGCCGATGACGCCGGGAGATAAGGGGCGTTTTTCCTTCTGGGCGGGATTAACGGGATCGGTTATGCTGTCTGAAGAGTGAAATTTCCCCGGGAGAAGGGTCATGCGTTTACTGCTGAAATTTGTTCTGCTCCTGATCTGGCTGGCGGTCGCCAGCTGCGCCCCGGGCCTGCCCGAGCACCCCCGCGCCGACTCCCTGCGCGCCTATGTGGCGAAAAACGATACCTGGCATTTCAGCCGCCATGCGCCGGTGTTTGTGGTCGAGGAGCCGGGACGTTCCTTTAATCGCATCGGTACAGCGGCGGCGCGGATGACTCAGGGCGCCGAAGAGGTTTACATCGATTCCGAGCAGCCGACCCTTTACGCCCGCAAAACCTCTTTTCGTACCGCTCGGGGCAGCTACACGAATCTCACCTACCGGGTTCATTTCGAAAAAGTTCCCGCGACCCGTCTTGGCTGGGGGAAGAACGTCGGCCTGCTGGTCATCGTCACCCTCAACGAATCGGGGCAGCCGGTGCTCTTCACCACGTTGCACACCTGCGGCTGCTACCTGGCCTTCACCCCCACCTCTTATCTTGACGAAGCGGCTTACCCTCCCGGCTGGGAACGGGGGCGGCAGAAGGTCTACGGCGAAAGCCTGCCCGGCTATATCGACTACGGCGAAGGGTCGCCGACCCATCACCGTTTGCATCTGTTGCTGCGCAAAAACACCCACCGGGTGATGGATCTGTGGCTGGCGGACAGCCGCGTGCCCTCCGGCTATCAAAGCGTTCTCGCTCCGGTCAAACCGCTGAAGGTGCTGGAGGGGCTGGGCTTGCCCGACGGGGCTTCGACCTCTTTCTACGAAACCGAAGGCGGCCGCCGCGACTACGTCAAAGACAGCCAAAAACCCTGGGAACGTCTCTTCATGAGCTGGTGGGCCTTCGACTGGCGGGTCGGCGAGGATAAAAAGCTGGGACGCGACCGCGAGGATGGCATCGTTTTTTACACCAGCCTCAAGCCCTGGGCGCGGGAGGCTTCGGACCTGCGCAACTTTCCCGTTTTTCTTCAATACTGGGGCTGGAATCTATAAGACTTCCTCCGCGGCGAACTATCCTTCGAAACGGTGAATAAATGCCGGCTGGTGCCGCACCGTGCGGGCGTAACCGACGGCCGGTTTGCCGAACATCATGGCGTAGCCGAAGAGGTGGTCCTCGGGGATGCCGAGCCGGGCGCGGAATTCGGGGAGCAGATCGTTCAGCGCCCATTTGCCCAGACCGCACCAGACGGTGCCGACGCCGTGGCATTGGGCGAACAATTCAAAGTAGGACAGGGCGATGAGACAGTCGGGCAGCGGCGTCGGCACGCTATGCGGCACCGAGGCCACCAGCAGGTGCGGGGCGCCGCGAAAGATCGTATCGATCCCTTTTTCTTCCCACAACCGCGCGAAATCGGCGAAGCGCTCGAACCCCTCCGGCAGTTTCCCCTCCCGCACCAATCGTCCCAGTCCGGCCATCACCTCGCTCCGCAGGACCAGCATCTTCTCCCGGTCATCCACCACCGTAAAATGCACCTGCCGGGCATTGACTCCGGTCGGCGCGTGCCAGGCCACCTCCAGCAGATGTTTAATCAACTCCGGATCGAGATTTTCCTCCCGATAGCGGCGCACCGAACGCCGCCCTTCGATGAGCGTCTCCAGCTGTTTCGGCCGGGGATAGTTCCCTTCCAGCGGGGTGACGTCGCCGGGTCTGATCCCGAAAATGGAGATTGCTCCCGTTGGGCAGACGGCCAGGCAGTGCTGGCAGCGATAGCAGAGCGTTTCTTTATCTTCGGCGATGGCGGGATAGCCCCCATTCATGGCGATGATGCGCGGCGGGCAGTCGACGGCGCATTGCCCGCAGCGGGTGCAGACCGAAGAATTGACGGTAAAGTCGAGCATGGCGTTTTCCCTTTCTATCGGCGAAGAACGGTTCAAAAGGATTTCTTGATGGGCGCTCAGGCGGTCGTTTCCGTGTTGCCGGCGAGGGGCTGTTCCAGGGATTCGGCGATCGTTTCGAGGATTTCCAGGGCCCCTTTGAAGTTGTAGACGATCAGTTTTTCCTCGAAGGCCGCCGTCTTTTCCGGGCTCAGACGGATCAGATCATCCCGTAACGAAACGAAAGCGGTTTCCGCATCGGTGTCGTTCAGGCGCAGATAGTCGGCCAGAATCTCCAGTTGCCGGGCGAGCGCGGCAAAATCCGTTTCGTCGGGGGGAGGAGCCGCCGGTGCCGTTGTCTCTTCGGGAAGTTCCGCCAGTTCCGTCATGACCAGCTCAAGGGCCGCTTCCGTTTCCTTCAGCGGCGTTTCGATGTCGGTTTTTTCATCGATTACGGCCAACTCCAGTTCGCGGGCGGCTTCCCGTACCGCCTGCGCGCCGATATTCCCCGCCACCCCTTTCAGGGTATGGGCCAGACGCTGCGCCCTTTCCCGCTCCCCGGCCGCCAGGCTTTCCCGAATTTCCCGCGCCGTTTCGCGGTTGTCCCGATAAAAGTCCCGAAGCAGGCAGCGGTAGAGCGTGTGGTTTCCGGCTACGCAGCGCAGGCCGGCCGCCGTATCGATGGTGCTGAATTCGGGGAAAGGCTCGCCGTCGTCGGCCGGGGCGGCCATGGCGGGCGCGCCCCGCCAGCGATTGCCCAGCCAGCCGGCCAGCACGGCGTAGAACTGTTCGGGATCGAGGGGCTTGGTGACATGGTCGTTCATCCCCGCCGCCAGGCTTCTTTCCCGGTCGCCGGCCATGGCGTGGGCGGTCATGGCGATAATCGGCAGGTTGCGCAGCGCGTGGTTGACGGTGGCCCGGTCGCGGATCCGGCGGGTGCACTCCAGCCCATCCATTTCCGGCATCTGAATGTCCATGAGAACCAGGTCGAAGCTTTCCCGGTCGAGACGCTCCAGCGCCTGGAGGCCGTTGTCCGCGACCTGGACCTCCGTCCCGGCCGCCAGCAGCAGTTCCCGGGCGACTTGCCGGTTGATGGCGTTATCCTCCACCACCAGCACCCGGGCGCCGCCAAGGGTGAAACGCCGGGATCGCCGCTTCGACGTTTCGCGCGGGATGGTGCGGGCAAAGGCGTTCATGATGGCATCGAAGAGGGCGGAGCGGTTGACCGGTTTGGATACCAGCCAGTTGATCCCGGCATGGACGGCGCGGCTGTGGGCATCCTCCCCATCGCCCGCCGAGGATAACAGGATGACCCGATGCTCGCCGGGCCGTTCTTTGATTCGCCGGGCCAGTTCCAGCCCGTTCCGCTCCGGCAGGCTTTCGTCGATCAGGATCAGTTTCGGCGGCGGACTTTCGGCGAAGTGGGCCAGGGCCTCGTCGGCCGAGGCCGCTTCGACCACCTCGAAGGTCAGGGATTCGAGAATCCGGCGTAGCGCGCGGCGACTGGAGGCGTTATCGTCGACGAGCAGAACCCGCAGCCCCCGCAGATCGGGATCGGGGACGGCGGCCGGTTCGGCGGCGACCGCGCCGAACCGGGCGGTGAAGGAGAAGCGGCTGCCCTTGCCCTCTTCGCTTTCGGCGCCGATCTCCCCGCCCATCATCCCGACCAGCCGGCGGCTGATGGCCAGACCCAGCCCGGTGCCGCCGAAGCGGCGGGTGGTGGTGTTGTCCGCCTGGGTGAAGGGGCGAAAGAGGCGGGAAATCTGGTCGGCGGTAAGGCCGATGCCCGTATCCTCCACGGTAAAGCGTAACTCGACCGCATCCGTCTCCGCTAAGAGGCGTTCCACCAGCAACACCACTTCTCCCGTCGGGGTGAACTTGATGGCGTTGTCCATCAGGTTGAGCAGCACCTGTTCCAGGCGCAGGGGGTCGCCCAGCATCCGCCGGGGAAGATCCGGGGCCTGGGCGAAGACCAGTTCCAGCCCCTTGCGCTGGGCCTTGGGCGCCGTCAGGTCGGCGAGGTTCTTGAGGACGTCGTCGAGGGAAAATTCGACCCGTTCCATATCCAGCCGCCCCGCCTCGATCTTGGAAAAATCGAGGATGTCGTCGATCACCCGCATCAGCATCCGGCCCGAGGTTTCGACCTTTTCCAGATAATCCCGCTGCCGGGTATCGAGGGGCGTCTGCAGGGCGAGATGGGTCATGCCGAGAATGGCGTTCATCGGGGTGCGGATTTCGTGACTCATGTTCGCCAGGAATTCCGACTTGGCTTCATTGGCCGCTTCGGCCCGGCGTTCGGCCGCCAGACGCTCATCGACCTCGGCGCTGAGGCGGGCGTTCCAGCGCTGCAGGTAGCGGTTGCGCAGCAGGAAAAGGGCGATCAGCGAGGTGGTCAGCAGCAGCACGTAGAGGCTCCAGCGGCGGACGGCGGCGGGATTGACGCCGTAGTCGTAGCGCACCGACAGCCACTTCCGGCGGATCGCGTCGTGTTCCTCGGCGGTGATGCTCGCCAGCCCCTTATCGAGAATGGTCACCAGTTCCGGCCAGTCCGCCCGGACTCCGAGGCGCAGCTCATCGCTCCACTGGGCGGCCGGCGCCGCGACCTTCAGGTTGGTCAGGTGATGGCGCTGAATGAGGTGGGTGGCGACCGCCAGGTTGTCGATATAAGCGTCGGCCTGTCCCAGGGAGACGGCGTGCAGGCCGTCGAGAGGGGTGTCGACTGTCCGCACCCGGATTTCGGGAGCCTGCTCGCGCAGATACTGATGAATGGCGTAGCCTTCGACGACGGCGACCTGTTTATCGCGCAGATCCGCCAACCCGGTGATCAGCGGGGCGTCGCCGCGCATGATGACGACCATGGGGAAGGAAAGGTAGGGTTGGGTGAAATGGAGACTTTTACGCCGCTCGGGTGTTTCCGTCAGGCAGGAGAGGACATCGAGGGCGCGGTCCCGGGCGCCCGCTTCCACCTGGGCCCAGGTCAGGCCGTAAACGGCGTTCATGCTCAGACCAAGGCGTTCGTTGAGAAGGCCGATGTAATCCGCCGCCATGCCTCGGTAAACCCCCTTGTCGTCAAAATATTCGAAGGGCGGCCAGGTCGGGTCGACCCCCAGGCGCAGGTTGCGATGCTCGGCGATCCAGGCCTGTTCGGCGGCGGTCAGGCGAATGTCGGGAATGGCCTTGGCGGCGAGGGTTTCTTCTCCCGGGGTGAACCAGGTTTTTTCGATCTCCGCCAGATCCGTGGACTTGATTCCGTCGAATCCGGCGTCGATCACCGAAAGCAAGGGCGATCCCTTGGCGACCCCGGCATGCAGGGTCTGCTGTTCCATCACCCCGTCCAGACGGCGAAAGGCGCCCCGTTCTCCCATCCGGTCGAGAAGGGCGAGCACGATCGGCGTTTCATCGAGAAACAGATCGATCTCCCCCTTGGCCGCCGCCGCGATCAGCGCTTCCGTATCGGGGTATTCCAGCACCGTAAAGGAGGGGTATCGGGTTTGCAGAAAGGGGCCGTAGACCGTTCCGGCGATCACCCCGGCCCTGAAATCCTTCAGATTCTCGGCCTTGGGCAAAACCCCCAGGCGTTCGTGGTAGAAGAGGCTGGAGGCGACCCGGTACAGGGGTTGGGAAAAATCCATCCAGCGCCACCGCTCCGGCGAGGCGAACAAGCCGCCGTGAATGTCGATCTCCCCCTGTTTCAGGGATTGAAGGAGTTGGGGCCAGGAAGCGAGGCGGAAGTCGATGTCGCGGCCGCTCTTCGCCGCCCAGAATTGCCAGAGGTCGATGAGCATGCCGGACGGGTCACCCCGGAAATTCCGCCCGGAAAATGGCAGGGCGCCGTCCGGCAGGCCGATGATCAGCCGGTCCTCCCGCCATTTTCCCGGTGCCGTCATCCAGCGCCGGACGACGGCGGCCTTCTCTTTCGGGGAGATGCGCCGCAAGCCGTCGTTCACCCGATTCAAAAGCTCGCCGTTGCCTTCGCCCACGGCGGCGCGGAAATGGTTGCTGTAAAGGGGGGAGGGGGCGTGATATTCGAACTGGGGGAGAAGCCCACGGCGCATGAGGTGGTGCAGGGCGATAGGGGTGTCCTTGATGAAGACCCGAATGTCGCCGCGCTCGGCCGCGTCGAAGAGATCCCGGTTGTCGGGATAGATCGCCAGGGTGGCCTGGGGCAGGTGTTCGCGCAGGTAGGCGACGGCCAGGTCCCCGGCGATGACTCCGATGCGGAACCCGCTCAGATCCTGAAGCGTCGTGACCTGGGAAACGCTGCGGTGATAGAAGATGTGGGTTTCGCTTTCGTAAAGCCGATCGGCATAGTCGAGAAAAGCATCTCGTTCCTGGCTATAAAAGACTCCGGCATGGATATCCGCCTCCCCCTCGCGTACCAGGCGCAGGCTGTCGTCCCAGCTGGCGATGCGGAACTCCACGGGAATCCCGGTTTTTTCCGCCCACAGACGCCAGAGATCGACGAACATCCCGGCGGGCTGCCCCCGGTCATCGCGAAAGTGAAAGGGGGCCGAACCGGCGCTGCAGGCGATGATCAGTTTTTGCGGTGGGGGGGCTGCCCGCAGGGGGGTGCTGAAGATCAGCCACAGCGCCGGCAGGCAAAGCAACAGGATGGACCAGCGTCGGATCATCCGCCGTTTCTCCGCCCGGACCCCCGGTTTTCGAGACAGGCCGCGATTTTAGAGCGCAGCGTTTCGGGATCGATCGGCTTGACGATGAAATCCGCGCCGCCCGCTTCGCGCCCCTGGGCAAGTCCTGCCTCCTCCACCATTCCGCTGACGAAAATCACCGGAATCTCCCGGGTCGCGGGAGCGGCCTTGAGTCGGCGGCAAACTTCGAAGCCATCCATCCCGGGCATGGATACGTCCAGCAGAATCAGGTCCGGCGGCTGGGTGGCGACAAGCTCCAGCGCCTCGCGACCGCCGACGGCGACGCTGACCCGGAAGTCGCCGCGCAGGATGCCGCTGAGCTGGCGCAGGTTCTGCGGGGCGTCGTCGACGATGAGAATTCTCGGGCGCGCCGCCGGTTCAGAGGGCATGACCGGATTCCGTCGGCAGGGGATTCAGTACCAGACGCTCGATCTTATCCAGCAGTGCCTGGGCGCGAAAGGGTTTGGCCAGATAGTCGTTCATCCCGGCATCCAGGTAGCTTTGTCGCTCCCCCGCCTGACCGTGGGCGGTCAGGGCGATAATGGGGATCGCCGGATCCCAGTGTTCCCCACTGGCGCCGCGGATGCGCTGGGTCGTCTCCAGGCCGTCCATCTCCGGCATCTGGATATCCATCAGAATCAGATCGAAAGGTTCTTTTTCGAGGAGATCAAGAGCCTTCCGGCCATTGTCGGCGACCCGCACCTGACACTTCCGGTTTTCCAGCAGGATCTGGAAGAGCCGCCGGTTGGGTTCGGTATCCTCGACGACGAGCACCCGCAGGTCGTTCCAGCTCTTGCCGGGCCCGGGAGGCTCGAAGGTCTTTGCGCTTTCGCGGTCCAGGCGAACGGTGAAGGTAAGACGGCTACCGCCGGTCGGGACCGAATCCGCCCGAATGCTCCCCCCCATCATCTCCACCAGACGGCGGGTCATGGCCAGCCCGACGCCGGTGCCGGCATAGCGGCGGGAAAGACTCCCGTCGATCTGGTAAAAAGGCTGAAAAATCCGTTCCCGCTCACTCTCCGGGATGCCGATGCCGGTGTCCGTTATCGAAAAGCGCAGGACGACCGGCTGCTCCGGAGTCTGCGCCGCCGCGCTCTCGTCAAGGGTGCATTTCAGGTCGACGGCGCCGGAAGGGGTGAACTTCAGGGCATTGTTCAGCAGATGGGCCAGTACCTGCTTCAGACGTTCGGCGTCCCCCAACAGCACTTTCGGGATCCGCGGATCGATCTTCCAGAAGAAGGAAAGCCCGCGTTTTTCCGCTTTGGCCAAGAACTCCAGCAGCAGGGGGAGAAAGGCCCGATGGGGTTCCAGCGGGGCTTTCTCCAAGGCGATTTTCCCGGTTTCGAAACTGGAGAAATCGAGCAGGTCGTTCAACAGCCGCTTCAGCTGTGTCACCGAATCGGAGATGGTGTCCATGCACTCCCGCTGCCGGGAGGTCAGTTCCGATTCCAGCATCAGTTCGGTCATGCCCAGGATGCTGATCATCGGGGTGCGGATTTCATGGCTGATATTGGTGATGAACTCCCCCTGGGCGCGGTTCGCCTCCTCCGCGCGGGCGCGGGCGTCGGCCAGTTCGCGGGTGCGCTCCCGGACCACTTCTTCGAGCTGGTCCTGGTGCCGTTTCAGGCGCATGTGCGCCCGCACCCGGGCCTGGACGACGGCCGGAGCGATCGGCTTGGTGATGTAGTCGACCGCGCCCAGCTCCAATCCCTTGGCTTCATCCTCCGATTCGTTCAGCACGGTGACGAAGAGGATGGGAATGTCCTGGGTTTCCGGCGACTGTTTCAGCCGGCGGCAGACCTCGTAGCCGTCCATGTCGGGCATCTTGATATCCAGCAGGATCAGGTCGGGACGTTGCGCGGCGGCGACCGCCAGGGCATCCTTGCCGCTGGTGGTGACGCTGATCTGGTATTCGGCGCGCAGAGCGTCGTTGAGAATTTTCAGGACCGACGGGCTGTCGTCGACAATCAGGATGCGCTGATCCATGGGGTGTCCTCTTTTGGCGGGATCGGGACGATCGAGGGTGGCAGGACGCATTTATCGAAAAAGATTAAAGCATGGCGCAAGGGTTAGGCAATGTAAAAAATGTGCAACAATGCCGAGTTGGCCGTGGAGAGCAGAAGCCGGGCGGCGCTTTGTTCGTGCATGAAAGCCTGTGGGGAGGGCCGCCCACAGGCTCTGTCCGTCAGAAATATTCCTGCGGGCCTTGCGCCAGGCCTTCGTACCGGCGGATTTCTTCCCAATAGTCGTCTTCCGGCAACGGGCTCTCCTTGCCAAGGACTGCCAGAAATGCGGCGGCTGCCTCCGTCGACAGCTCCATATCGCGGCAGACCTTGCGTTTTTCGATGACCAGCTTCTGGGTGGGGGTCAGCTTGACCTCGACGAACGGATGGCGATAGGAGACCGCCGCCATCTGCGCCGCTTCGCCGTAGCCGACCAGCAGGCGGAAATTCCCCCATTCGACCAGGGGCAGCAGGGAGGCATTGACGCTCAAACGCTCCTTGGTGCCGCCGAAGGACCAGAGCTCGGCGGCGGCGCCCGCCTGGCGGAAACGCTCGGATTGCGCGGCGATCAAAGCCGTGTCCCCGAACAGCGTCAGGGTGCGCAGATAGCCGCTCTCCGTCA
>CALJLX010000369.1 GCA_937982495.1 uncultured Desulfuromonas sp. | reverse complement strand
CGCGCCGGGTTTCGCTCCGGCCAACTCAACAACGTCGCCGGGCAGATCGCCGGACGGGTCAACAAGCTCACCACCATCGCCATCGTCTGGGCCGGGGCCTACCTGGTCATGGACGGCAAACTCACCATCGGCCAGCTGGTCGCCTTCAACATGCTGGCCGGGCGGGTCAGCGGCCCGGTGCTGCGCCTGGTGCAGCTGTGGCAGGAATTCCAGCAGGCCGGGATCTCGGTGCGGCGCATCGGCGACATCCTCAACACCCGCCCGGAGCCGGCCTTCAACCCCAATCGGGCGACCCTGCCGCCCATCGCCGGGCAGGTGATTTTCGACCGGGTCAATTTCCGTTACCGGCCCGACACCCCGGAGGTGCTGCGGCAACTCTCCCTCGAAGTCGCGCCGGGCCAGACCATCGGCCTGGTCGGGCGCTCGGGCTCGGGCAAGAGCACCATCGCCAAGCTTGTTCAGCGTCTGTACGTCCCCGAGAGCGGCCGGGTGCTCATCGACGGCGTCGACCTGGCCCAGATCGATCCGAGCTGGCTGCGCCGCCAGATCGGCGTGGTGCTGCAAGAGAACTTCCTGTTCAACCGCTCGGTTCGCGAGAACATCGCCCTGGCCGACCCCGCCATCCCCATGGAACGGGTCATTCACGCGGCCCAGCTCGCCGGGGCCCACGACTTCATCCTGGAGATGCCGCAAGGCTACGACACCCTAGTCGGCGAGCACGGCTGCTCCCTCTCCGGCGGCCAGCGGCAGCGCATCGCCATCGCCCGCGCCCTGGTCGCCAATCCGCGCATCCTGATTTTCGACGAGGCGACCAGCGCCCTCGATTACGAATCGGAGCACATCATCCAGCAGAACATGGCCCGCATCCGTCAGGGGCGCACCGTCATCATCATCGCCCACCGCCTCTCCACCGTGCGCGCCTGCGACCGGATCTTCGTCATCGACAAGGGCGAGATCGTCGAAAACGGCGCCTATCAGGAACTGTTGCGCCAGAACGGCGCCTTCGCCCAGCTCCATCGCCACCAGGAGGGGATTCATGCCGTCGCTTGAGCGCCGTTTCGGCCCGCCCGGCTGGGCGCGGACATTCTTCCGCCATCTCGCCGTGATCCGCGACGCCTGGCGCGCCGAGCGCGCCGAGAAAAACCCGCTGGTGCCGCGGGGGCGGGAAGTCGAGTTTCTGCCGGCGGTGCTCGAAATCCAGCACGCGCCCCCCTCGCCTATCGGCCGCGCCATCGCCTGGACCATCGTCCTGCTCTTCACCGCCGCCGTGGTCTGGGCCGGCGTCGGCAAAATCGACATCGTCGCCGTCGCCCGTGGGCGGATCGTCCCCGGCGGATACACCAAGACCATCCAACCCCTGGAAAGCGGCATCGTCACCGTCATTCACGTCCACAACGGGCAACCGGTGAAGCGGGGGGATGTGCTCATCGAACTCGACCCCACGGTCAGCGGCGCCGACCGGGAACGCATCGGCAACGATTATCGGGCGGCGCAAACGGATGTCGCCCGGCTCCAGGCGCTGATGCGGGGGAGTGAAACCCTTGCTCCGCCGGAGGACGCCGATCCCGCCTACGTCGCGCTGCAACAACGGCTGCTGCGCGACCAGCTCGGCGAATTCCGCGCCCGGCTCGCCGCCGCCGACGGCAACGTGGCCCAACGCCGCTCCGCCATCGAGGCGATCAAGGCCGACCTGAGCCGGCTGGAGCAGATCGTGCCCATCGTCACCCGCCGCGCCGAGTCCTTTCGCGACTTGTATACCCAAGGGCACGGTTCGCGGCTGGAAGCGGACGAAACCGAGCGGGAACGCATCGAGCGGGTGCAGGAACTGGCCGCCGGTCGCGAGCGGCTGGCCCAGGAAGGATCGGCCCTGGCCGAAGCCGAAAAAAACCGGGAAGCCATCGGCGCCGAATTCCACAAGACCATCCAAAGCCAACTGGCCGAGATCGAAACCCGCGCCCAGGCCCTGCGCCAGGAACTGGTCAAGGCGACTCACGCCGACCAGCGCCAGCGCCTCGTCGCCCCGGTGGACGGCACCGTGCAGCAGCTCGCGGTGCACACCGTCGGCGGCGTCGTTACCCCCGCCCAGCCGCTCATGGTGGTGGTGCCGGACGAGGATCGGCTGGAGGTGGAAGCCTGGGTCGAAAACAAGGACATCGGTTTCGTCGACGCCGGACAGCTCGCCGAAATCAAGGTCGACGCTTTCCCCTTCACCCGCTACGGCATTATCGACGGGGAAATCGTTTCGCTATCGAAGGATTCCATCCTGATCGAGGAGGTGGGCTATGTCTACGCGGCGCGAGTGAAAATGGCCAAAACCGAAATGCCGGTCGAAAACGGTAAAATCGTCAATCTGTCGCCGGGGATGGATGTGGCGGTGGAGATCAAGACGGGGGAAAGGAGGTTGATCGAATTTTTGTTGAGCCCGGTGCTCAAGGCGGTGGGGGAGAGTGGGAGGGAGAGGTGAG
>CALJLX010000368.1 GCA_937982495.1 uncultured Desulfuromonas sp. | reverse complement strand
CGTTTTCCGCTCAGGAGGATGGCCGATGGGTTCGGGCATGAAGAAGAGGGCGGTTATAGAAGTCGTTTTTAGCGGTGAGTTGCCGGTGAAAGCGGCTTTTTTGTTTTAGGGGGGATGGCCTGAGCGAATTTTGACCCCTTCACCTTGATGGAAAAAGTGGAAAAAGGGGACTGATTTATTTTCCACCCTTTCAACTGAAGAATAATCTACAACCCAAAGCAGAATATTCCGCACCCGGACCAGGCCGCGAACATGTCTCCGGGTGCTTTTTTATATAAAAACAGCTACTTGATGACCTGGCACGGCCTGTGTAAAGAAACTGGGCGAACGCCTGCGAGGGCGTGCTCCTCCTTTTGCCGTCCTGGGCATGACATAAAAAGGCCTATTTTTTCGCGACGCTCGTGGGGCAATCCCGCTCATTTCATTTTTCCCAAAAAACGCAAGGAGACAGTATGAATCGTTGGAGTCTGGCGGTGGTTATCGGTTGTGTGGCGGTACTGTTCGGCGGCGCGGTCGCTTTTTCCGGTCGGGCACCGGCCGAGGCGGCGGCGAAGGCCTCGGTGGTCGAGTTGCAGGTGGGCAATCTGACCTGCGGCGCCTGTGTCGGGCGGATTGAGCAGGCTCTCAACAAACTGGACGGCATTGGCGAGGTCAGCGTCGATCTGGCCGGCGGGACGGCAAAGGTCGGTTATGACGCCGCCCGCGTCGCGCCCGAAACCATCGCCGCGACCATCAGCGACGCCGGTTACCCAGCAACCTTGGCTTCGGCGGGAGCGGTACCCGCGACCAAGACGAATGGCGCGAACGGCGCCTGTCCGGGATGCAAGCCGGTGGTGAAGAAGGGCTGCGGCGGCGGTTGTTGCGGTTAGCCGGCTGAGAACAGAGAGCGACATCTTAAAGTCTCCTGATTAGTACTGATCGTTCCGCTGAGAATGAAGTCCCCCTTTTTCAAAGGGGGGGGCCACTGGCGGACGATATGATGCTAGTCAGGTAAAGTCTAGAAACGCGATTTTTTTTGTGGAGGAAACGCATGTCCGATCGTGAAACAAAACGCGCCCAGTTCGAGGGA
>CALJLX010000367.1 GCA_937982495.1 uncultured Desulfuromonas sp. | reverse complement strand
ATGAATTTACCCTGGGCAACCTTTTCTTTCGCCATCACCCCCAGCAACTCCCGCACCGGCTTGACCCCGACCTTGTAGGACTTCCAGGCCTTGCACTGGACAATGCCGACCGCCTTTTCGATACCCGGCATATAGACCCAGATATCCACCCCGCCATCGGCGCCGATGCGGGTTTCCTTCGGCTCGAAGCCGGTCATGCGGATATGCTCGGCGCAAACCGTTTCGAAGCGCTTCCACTCCAGCGATTGCAGAACGTCGAGACTCCATTCCTGAGGGACCGGGATTTCAACGGGTTTGACCCTGTTTTCCTGTGCAGGGCGTTTTGAACGATCCCATTCAAACCATTCTTCCTTCTGGGGGTTGCCACCGAGGTGAAAATCGCCAGACCTTTCCTGCTTGCGCGGTCGTCGTGATCTAATCGAGCGCAATTTGGGGGCGGGCAAGGCTTTCAGTACGGCAAGGCCACTACTAAGTGGCCAAAAGTACCAGGGCAGTAGGGTAAACAGGTTAAATGCGGGCGTGGGCTGGCCAGTCTGCGACGAAAAAAGTTGGCCCAACGGACTCGAAACCCCTCTCGGCCGCCTGCGGGATTCGGCTTGCCAACCGTTGGTCGAATAGAGTTCGTCGGCCATGGCAAGAATCCGCTCCCGGAAACTGTCGTCGACCACCATCTGCTCGGCCAGAACATCCATCCTCAGGTCGGAGGCTTGACCGGCAACGACGTCATTCAAAATGTCCTTCAGCGGACCCGGCGCCGTCATCCGTGAGGACTGCTTTTGAAAAACCCGCTCGGCGCTGACGGCAATGGCGGGGATCATCGCGTAGTTGAAATAAGTCCCCTGGGGGCGTCTCAGGTCGAGTTTGAGACAGATCCGGTTGAGACCTTCTTCGACGATGAAAAGATTCTGCCGAAAGTCGTAAGTTTTGGTGAGGGAACCGAATTTCTGGATGAGTTTGTGGATTTGCCAGTTCCGATCAAAGCCGATCCGGGTATGGCCGTTGACCTGCCAGGAACCGCCCATGCTGGCAAAGAAACTGGAGCCGGGATACTCACGAACCAACCGCTGACGAAACTCGCCCTCAATCTTGCCGAGCTCGAACTGGCTACGGGCTTCGGTATCGGCATACAGGTTTTGCAGTTGCTCCCGATAGGGTTGCAACTCCTGAATGACACCTCGCCACCAAGAGACAGTTTCGGCATAAACCGGGTTTTCCTGCGCGGAGATCGAGGTTGAGCAGAACAGGAGAAAAACGAGCGGAAACAGAATCAGTTTTTTCACTTGCCCTCCGGAAATTCAGACATCGCAATAATAACGGCTAAACACGCCCCTCCCCGCTCTTCATGACTTGAAACAGCCCGTCGTCCAGCTTCGCCCCCAGGGCATATTTCCGCAGGTAGCTGACGGAGGAGGTGTTGTTGATTATGACCGCATCGGTGATGGTCTTGCCCGGCTGGGGGACCAGCTCCCAGAACGACTCGCGGGCGAGACGGGAGAAGGGGAAGGCGATGCTGCTGGTCTGGCCAAGCGGTACAACCCGCAGCCAGTAGAGGTTGAACAGCTCGTTCAGTTCCACCAGATCGGTGGTGATGTCGATGAACGTTGTGGTGATGACCCCGCGATGCACCAGGTCCAGCACCGCCAGAAGCAGCAGCGGCTTGTGCGGCGCCTTGCGTTTGGTGGCCTCGGTCCAGACCGCGCCGGGGGCGCGGGAGAGGGAGGAGAAGAGGTTGAGGGCAGGGCTGAGTGTCATCTTGGCAACCCGGATTCCAATTTCATTGGGAGAATGTCAAAAAGTTAAGCCCGGAGTGCCTTCAAAGAATCGACCAAACAGCATGGTCGGCTCTGCAGAATTCAAATTTGACATTTGGAGACGCACCCCCACCGTATTCCTGGATTTGGGGAAGAACCAGGTTTAGAAACAAAGGTCCCTTTGCCGGGCCGTTGCCTCAATTTTGCACGACTATGTGCACGCTTCACAAAAACAATCATTGAAAAGGTCTTCGACATTTGTACATAGAAAACATAGCTTTTGGTAATTAAATATCGTTTTTATTGATCCATTTCGAGCAAAAAGATTCGATCATGGTTTGTTTTAATTCGTCCTCATTGTAATTGGGGAAATAATTTTTCAAAATATGCCTAGATTTTTCGAAAGCCTGTCGTGCTCTATTTGGGGCGATGCTTTCCCATATGTAAAATGTGTGCATATAAAATTTTATAGCGTTTTCGAACTCCTCTTTATGTTCAAGGTTTTCGGCAATCCATAGACTTGCCCACCCCTTATTCATATAAGAATGTTTATCACTAGTTTCATTTTCTAAAAGCTTAGCTGCCTTTAAGAAACCACGTAAAGACATATTTATATCATTTTTAAGCCAATGACCTCTCCCTATAT
>CALJLX010000366.1 GCA_937982495.1 uncultured Desulfuromonas sp. | reverse complement strand
GATCAGGCTCGGATGGAAGCGAAAACCGCCGAACTGTTCGCGCTTCTTGATGCGCAAGTGTGGAAAACAAAAAGGCCACGGAAAAGTTTTTCGTATTTTCCCTGAATCGCCTCGCCGGGGCATGGACGATCAGGTCGGAAAACGTTAAATGACCACAAGGCCCCCCATTCATGAACTGCTCGCTTCCGGCGAGTCCCAGACGCTCGAATTCAAGACCTCCTTTGATCGGGAGACGGTCGAGACCCTGGTGGCCTTTGCCAATGCCCAGGGAGGGACGGTTTTGGTCGGCGTTGCGGACGGCGGTTCGGTGCGTGGTGTCACGCTGGGCAAGGAAACCCTGAACGACTGGCTGGGGCAGGTTCGGGCCGCGACCAGTCCCGTACTCATTCCGGATATCGATGCGCATCGCCTGGAGGGGAAGATGATTGTCGCCATCCGCGTGGGTGAATATCCGATCAAACCGATCAATACCCGGGGGCGATATTTCAAACGGGTGGCCAGTTCCAACCACCAGCTCAACTTGAGCGAGATCAACGATCTCTACATGCAGTCGCTGCAACTCTCCTGGGATGCCTATGTTGCCCCTCGGCATTCCCTGGACGATCTGGATGTGGCGAAGATCGAAACATTCATCGACAAGGTCAACGCCGGAGGTCGATTTTCCCTGGACCCCTCTCCGTTATTGGCACTGCAAAAATTGAAGTATGTGGCCAACGACGCTCCGACTTGGGCCGCGCTGCTCCTTTTTGCCCGCCAGCCGTTGCGGCACCATATTCACATTGGGCGGTTCAAAACACCGGTGACGATTATCGATGACCGACAGATTACCGATACCCTTTTCGAGGCGGTCGAGCAGGCGATGAAGTTCGTTGTCTCCCACATCGGGGTTGCCTTTGAGTTCGACGGTAGCCTGCAACGGAAAGAACGGTTTTTTTATCCCTTGCCCGCCTTGCGCGAAGCCTTGCTCAACGCCATTGTTCACCGTGATTATGCCAGCTCTTCGGATATCCAGATCAAGATTTTTGACGACCGGATAACCCTTTTCAATCCGGGAAAATTGTATGGAGGATTGACCATCGAAGAGTTGCAGACCGATCACTATCCCTCCCATCCGCGCAATAAACTTCTTGCTGATGCCTTCTATCTGACTAAAAATATTGAAAAATATGGCAGTGGTCTGATCCGGATACGCAAAGAGATCGAAGCTTATCCGGAGGTGCGGTTCCGTCTGGAAGAGGTGGGGGGTGGCGTGTTGGCTACGTTTTCCCGAATGAGGGAATATGAAGACGGAATTATGGCCGGGAGAGTAAATGAGGGAGTAAATGAGGGAGTAAATGAGGGAGTAAATGAGGGAGTAAATGGATTGTTTGAATGTATTAAGAAAAGTCCGGGGCTACGAATTCCGGACTATGCCAAAATACTCAATATCCCTGGGAAAACATTGGAGCGATGGGCCAGACGGTTGCGTGAAGATCAAAAGATCGTTTTCAAGGGTTCCCCGAAAAAAGGGGGATATTTTGTCGTTTGACTGGGGGGATTGTCCGGCGTCGGTGCGTCCACGAAAGACAGTCAGTAACGCTTGTGCGTTGAAGGGGGAAAACGAAGATGTTTCAGGATAGTTTGCGGGAAAACCGTTGGTATCTTCTGGCGCTGCTGCCGCTGTTGGTGCTGACCTACTGGACGGTGGTGCCGGGGATGGTTTCCGATTGGAATAACGATCCCAATTATTCCCACGGCTTTCTGGTGCCGCTGATCGCCGGGTATTTCGCCTGGCAGAAGTGGCCGGAACTGAAGGACCTGCCGACGCGGCCGAGCAATCTCGGCCTGCTGGTGGTGATCGGCAGCCTGCTGCTGCTGATTTTCGGGTTCGCCGGCACCGAGTATTTCACCATGCGCTCGTCGCTGGTCTTCCTGCTGGCCGGGATCATCCTCTTCTGGTTCGGATGGGCGATCTTCAAAGGACTCTTGCTCCCCGTCGGCTTTTTGTTTTTCATGGTGCCGCTCCCCTACATCGTCTACGACGCCATGGCCTTTCCCCTCAAACTGCTGGTGGCCAAGTTTTCCGTGGCCGCCCTCAAGCTCATGGGCATCGCCGTGCTGCGCGAGGGAAACATCATCATGTTTCCCCAGACCGTGCTCGAGGTGGCCGATGCCTGCAGCGGGCTGCGTTCCCTCATGTCGCTTTTGGCCCTGGCCGTGGCCTATGCGGTCTTCTCCCAGAAATCCAATCTGATGCGGGTGATCATGGTTCTGTCGGCCGTCCCCATCGCCATCGCCACCAACATGTTCCGGGTCATCGTTACCGGGGTGTTGGCCCAGCACTACGGGGCGGCGGCGGCCGAAGGGTTTTTTCACGAATTCGCCGGCCTGGCGGTCTTCGCCCTGGCCATGATCCTGCTCTTTTTATTGGGTGCACTCTTGCGCAAGGTGGGGCCGGCATGAACAAGATGCGTTTTTTTGTCGTTTATCTCCTGTTGATCATGGCCGCGCTTTTCGTCGCCTTTCATGAGGATGTGAAAGTGCCGGTGGCGCGGCCCCTCGACGAAATCCCGACGCGCCTCGACGTCTGGACGAAGGTCGAGGAAACCCGGTTCAGCGAGGCGGTTCTCAAGCAACTGCGCCCCACCGATTACCTCTACAGGGTCTATGCCGACGGTGATCGGCGTTCTGTCTCCCTCTATCTGGGTTATCATGGCGGCGGGCCGGAGAGCGGGCCGATCCATTCGCCCAAGCATTGCCTGCCCGGCAGCGGTTGGCTGAATATTTCCGAACAGAGCAAGACCCTGACCATTGGTGGCGACGAAGTCCGCCTGGTGGAGGCGGTCTACCAGAACGGCGGGCAGCGGGAACTCTTTTTGTACTGGT
>CALJLX010000365.1 GCA_937982495.1 uncultured Desulfuromonas sp. | reverse complement strand
CAGCGCTGGGAGGTGAAGGCGGCGCGGGTCGAGATCCTCGGCGATGCCGATGAAGAATACCCTCTGCAGAAAAAGCGCCACAGCCTCGAATACCTGCGCACCATCGCCCACCTGCGCCCACGCTCCAATACCTTTGGCGCGGTCTTTCGGGTGCGCAGCGCCCTTTCTTTCGCCATCCATCGGTTCTTTCGGGAGCGGGGCTTCCTCTACGTTCACACCCCGATCATCACCGCCAACGACTGCGAAGGCGCCGGGGAGATGTTTCGCGTCACCACCCTCGACCCCCTGAAACCGCCGATCAAGGAAGGCAGGGTCGACTGGTCCGAGGATTTCTTCGGGGAGCGGACCGGCCTGACGGTCAGCGGTCAGTTGCAGGGGGAGCTCTTCGCTACCGCCTTCGCCGACATCTACACCTTCGGCCCGACCTTTCGCGCCGAAAACTCCCACACCAGCCGTCACGCTTCGGAGTTCTGGATGATCGAGCCGGAGATGGCCTTCTGCGACCTCGCCGGCGATGCCGCCCTGGCCGAGGACTTTCTCCGTTATCTGGTGACCTTCGCCCTCAATGAATGCGGCGAGGATCTGGCCTTTTTCGACGAACGGGTGGAAAAGGGATTGCTCGCCAAACTCGAAGCGCTGGCCAAGGCCCGCTTTGAGCGCATGAGCTACAGCGAAGCGGTGGCGCGGCTGCAACGCTCCGGGAAGAGTTTCGAATTTCCGGTGGAGTGGGGCTGCGACCTGCAATCGGAACACGAGCGCTATCTGACCGAGCAGGTGGTGGGTGGGCCGGTTTTCGTCACCGATTATCCGGCGGCGATCAAGGCCTTCTACATGCGCCTCAACGACGACGGTAAGACCGTCGCGGCCATGGATCTCCTCGTCCCCCGGGTCGGTGAGATCATCGGCGGCAGCCAGCGGGAGGATCGGCACGACGTGCTGTTGCAACGGATGGTGGCGTGGAAGATCGACCCGCAAAGCCTCCCCTGGTACCTCGACATCCGCCGCTGGGGGAGCTGCCCCCACGCCGGTTTCGGCCTCGGCTTCGAGCGCCTGATCATGTATCTCACCGGCATGGAAAACATCCGCGACGTCATCCCCTTTCCGCGCACGCCGGGCAACGCCAAGTTCTGAAAATCCTTCTCGCTGGATTCAACGCAAAAATCCCCTCGCGGCACCGGCCGGAGGGGATTTTTGCGTTGGAAATGGGAGGCGTCTACTTTTCCCCCTTGGCCACCGGGAAGCCCGCTTCGTCCCAGGCCTTGATGCCGCCGGGGCAGCGGTAGACGTTGCTGTAGCCGAGCTTGACCGCCCACAGGGCGCCGTTGTGGGAGCGGGTGCATTTGGTGAAGCCGCAGTAAAAAACCAGGGGGCGATTCTTGTCGGGGCCGAGCAGTTCCAGGAACTTGGCCTGGGTCGCCTCGTCCATTTCGGTCATTTCCGGAATGGGGAACTCGAACTGGACCGCGCCGGGGATGTGCTGCTTCACGTAGCTGTCGGCGAAGGGCATGGTGTCGATGATGAGCATGGTTTTGTTCTCTTTGACCCAGCCGTTCAGTTCGTCGGTGGTGACGATCTGGTAGCCACCGCGCGCGACTTCCCGGGCGAAGGTCGCGGCGATTTTTTCCGTTTCCAACTCCTTTTTGCCCCAGGCGGCCTGGGCCGGAGCGATGGCGGAAGCGCCGAGAGCGGCGGCGAGGACGAGGATGACAGCCAGTCTTTTCATGATGGTCTCCTTGGGAGGGGGGTGGTTACGCGACCGGTTGTGCCGGTGGCGGACGTAGAGCAGATAAAGGGCCAGGGCCAGCAGCAGCCAGTCGCGCACGAAGGCCTGGCGCAGGCCGTCCTGTTCACCCAGTTCGGCGCTGGAAAAACAGCCGCAATCGATGTCGAGATCGTGCAGGATGCCGAACCAGAGGACGGCGATGAAGAGCAGCAGCATGGCGACGACGCTCTCCAGGCCGCCGCGCCGGTTCAGGGCCGTCGCCAGTCCCGCCAGCACTTCAAGCAGGGGCAGGCCGATGGCGACGACCGGCAGCAAGGGCTCGGGCACCAGATCGTAGCGGGCGACGACCTCGGCGAAGGCCTTGGGATCGGCCAGTTTGATCGCCCCCGACCACAGGAACAATCCCCCGAGAAAAAGACGCGGGAGAAGATGTGTCAGGCTCAGCAAGCGGGAGAGCGACATGAAATTTCCCCGGACGAAGTCGATTCGCGAACGGGCGAAACGCTAACCGAACCGGCGCCGGGAAGCAAATAGGAAATAGCGAAAGAATGGATGTTTGCGATAGGCGAAAACTATCACAGGAGAATTATGTCGATCTGGGGCCGGGATGACAAAGCGGGGGAATTAGGGAAGACTCGGAAGGAATTCGAGGAAGCTTTGCGCCAGGGGAGTGAGCCGGCGGTTTTTGCGCTGCGCCAGATAAAAGGGGCGGGTCATGGGCACGCCGGTCAGGGGAATCCGTACCAGTGCGCCGCTTTTCAGATCCTCCTCCACCGCCAGGTTGGAGAGGATGGAGAGGCCGAGTCCGGCCTTGATCCCCTGCCGGATAGCGTCGCTGCTGCCCATCTCGGCGACGACATCGAGCCGCGCCGGGTCGAACCCCGCTTCGCCGAGGACGCGGCTCATGACGCCGCGGGTGCCGGAACCTTCTTCCCGCAGCAGAAAGGGGTGGCCGCAGAGATCGGCGGGGACGACCGCCTCCCGTCGGGTCAGGGGGTGGCCGGGGGGCGCCACCAAGATCAGTTCGTCGGCGAAGATTTCCCGGGTCGTCAGCTCCGGGTGTTTGCCCTGGTCGCCGATAATCGCCAGTTCCAGCTCGCCCTGGGCCAGATCCTGGCGAATGCGGCCGCTTCCGGATATCCGCAGGGTCAGGCGAATCTCCGGATGGTCTTCCTTGAAGCGACGGATCAGCGGCGGCAGCAGGTAGGCGCCCGGGATGGTGCTGGCGCCGATGGTCAGGTGCCCGGAGAGTTTTCCGCGATAGTCGGCCAGGGCCTGCACCGCTTCATTCCGCAAACGCAGCATGCGCCGGGCGTAGCGGTACAGGATTTCGCCGGCGGGGGTGGGCAGAACCTGGCGGCCGAGGCGGTCGAGGAGCTTTTCGCCGAGGGATTCCTCGAGCAGGCGAATGTGCTCGCTCACCGTCGGCTGGGCCAGCAGGGTCGCCTCCGCCGCCTTGGTGAAGCTTTGCTGCTCGACGACCCGGCAGAAGATTTCCAGGCGGCGGATGTCGATCAGCGCGCCGTCGCTCATACCGA
>CALJLX010000364.1 GCA_937982495.1 uncultured Desulfuromonas sp. | reverse complement strand
TGTCCCAGTAGGACCGGGGATGTTCCTCGCCGATGAAGTCGATGCGCAGGCTGCGCCGCAACAGTCGGATGACGATAGCCGCCATTCGGGGCGCCAGATTGAGCAGCAACCAGTCGCCGAATTTTTTCAAGAGTCATCCCCCCGGAACTGCATCTCATACAGACGCCGGTAGAGGCCGTTCTGTTGTAAGAGTTCGGCGTGGGTACCCATGGCCTGCACACACCCGCTTTCGAGGACCACAATCTTATGGGCATCCCGGATGGTCGAGAGGCGATGGGCAATGACGAAGGTGGTGCGGTTTTTCATCAGGTTGGCCAGCGCCTTCTGCACCATGGTTTCGCTTTCCGTATCCAGGGCGCTGGTCGCCTCGTCGAGGATCAGAATCGGCGCATCCCGCAAAATCGCCCGGGCGATGCAGAGCCGCTGACGCTGGCCGCCGGAAAGGCGCACGCCGCGATCTCCGATACTGGTCTGGTAGCCATTCGGAAGTTCCTGAATAAAGTCATCGGCAAAGGCCTGCCGGGCCGCCTGACAAACCTCCTCGTCGGAGGCTGCGGGGCGTCCGTAACGGATATTTTCCAGAATCGTCGTATTGAAAAGGAAGGTTTCCTGATCGACCAGGGCGAGATTTTGCCGCAGGCTGTCGAGAGTGATGTCCCGTAAGTCCTGATCGTCGATCCGTATTGCCCCGCCGGTCGGTTCATAAAAACGACTGAGCAGACCGGCTACCGTGGTCTTGCCGGCCCCACTCGGACCCACCAGGGCCACCACCTCGCCGGGAGCCGCCTGGATGGAAAAATCCTTCAACACCGGCTCCTCCTCGTAGGCGAAGGAAACCCGGTCAAAGGTCACATGGCCGCTACAGCGCGGCAGCTCCCGGGCACCGGGGCGATCCTGGATGGTCGGCACTTCGTCGAGCAGTTCGAAAACCCGCTCGGCGGCTCCCATGGATTTCTGGAAGACGTTGCTGACCCGGGTCAGGCGTTTCACCGGAGCATAGAGCATGACCACCGAAGCCACGAAAGAAAAGAGCTCCCCTTGGGTCAGGGCGCCGGACAGAACCCGGTTGATGCCGTACCAGAGGACCCCGGCGATACCAAAGGAAGCGAGCACCTCGATGATCGGCGCGGTCAGGGAGTCGTATTTGAGAACTTTTTTGAAAAAGCGGTAAAAAGAGGCATTTTCATTGCGGAAATGCTCCTTCTCACGGGACTCGGAACCGAAGGCCTTGATCACCTTGATGCCGGAAAAAGTTTCCTGCAGCACCGAGGTCAGGTTGCCCATGGTCCGTTGCCCGCGCCGGGTATTCTCCCGAATCCGGCGACCGATAATGGTGGCGGGCAGAACCGCAATCGGCAGCACCAGAAAAGCGACGGTCGCCAAGCGCCAGTCGGTGTAGAAGGCCAGGCCGATCAAACCGACCAGGGTGAAGGTTTCCCGCAGGGTATCGACCAGGACATCCGCCGCCGAACGCTGCATATAGCCGACATCGTTGAGAATCCGCGACATCAGCATGCCCGTTTGGGTGTTGGCGTAGTAGCCCATGGACAAAGACAGGCTATGGGCATAGACGTCGTTACGGATATCCTGCACAACCAACTGTCCGGCGTTCTTGATGAAATATTCCTGGACAAAACGGGACAAGCCCTTGAGCACCGCCAAAACGATGACGATAAAGGGAACCAGGTTGACCCAGAAACGATCGCCGGAGACGATGACCGTGTCGATCAGGGGCTGAACCAGCTTGGCCGAGGCGACATCCGTCGCCGCCACGCCGAGGGATGCCAGCATGGAAACGACAACGTACCAAAGATATTTTCGGGAATAGGCCCAGAGCCGCTTGAAAATCTGTTTGTCCTTCGTCTTCACCTAGCGCCTCACTCCTCTGCGGACAACCCCGCGACTCATCTCCGATGCCATCAGCGCCACCCGGCCGGAACAGCCCGGCCCGCCCATCCGCTCCCGCACCCGAGCGAGTTGCTCGCGCATGCGGGCGGCATACT
>CALJLX010000363.1 GCA_937982495.1 uncultured Desulfuromonas sp. | reverse complement strand
CGCGACTTCAACCTTGGCAAGGTTGCACTCTACCACTGAGTTATTCCCGCTCGATATGTCGCCTTGGCTTGCTGCGAGCGGCTGTATTAATAGCAAAAGGGATTTTTCAAGTCAACAGATAATTTTCGAAAAAACGTGGTGCGGCCTTCGCGGGACTACAGGGACGCGGTGCGGTTCTGGCGGAAATATTCGAGATATTTCTTGACCTTCTGCACGTAGTTGCGGGTTTCTTCGTAGGGGGGAATCCCCTGGTGACGCAAAACGGCATTGGGTCCGGCGTTATAAGCGGCCAGGGCGAGATCGGTATTGCCCTTGAACTGATCGAGCATCAGGCGCAGATAACGACTCCCCCCGCGAATATTATCCTCGGGATTGAAAGGGTCGCGGACATTCATGTCGCTGGCGGTTTCGGGGATCAGTTGCATGAGCCCCTGGGCGCCCTTGTTGGAGAGAGCGTTGGAATTGTAGTTGCTTTCCACCTTGATGACCGCGTGCACCAGCGCTTCATCGAGATTATAGGTGGAAGCGTACTGCCTGACCAATGAATCGTAATGCTTGGTGAGATTGGTCAGGTTGACGGACGCCCCGGCGGGTTTGGGGGGTTGGGAACGTTTGGATTTCATAAACAGCCGGTAATGACCATTGGTTGGGCGGTCGGTGAAATGGGTAACGCCGGAGGCGTCGACATAACGATAAATGTCGCCATAGCCGGTGGTCGGCACCGACAGCAGGGCAAGAAACAAGCCCCAGACAGCCAAACTATTGACGGATATTTGCTTCATGGCTCCCTCGTTTCCTGAAAACCGCTGCACTATATCGAATTTTTTTCTGTATTTCAACCTAGTTAGCGAGTCGGCAAAGAACTTGACAAGGGCTGATCGCGGGTCGATAATAACCCATTTTAATGGATCTTAAAGTGCAAACCCCTTTTTCGGACGGGGGCCAACAGACAACCCGGCCCCCATCGCCTATCGGCATGCAAATGCCGGTCCATTCTTCGCCCAACGAGGCTTATCATGAAAATTATTTCCGATTTTCTGGTTATCGGCAGCGGTATCGCCGGTCTCTCCTACGCTCTTAAAGTCGCCGCCCAAGGCAAGGTCGCCATCGTCACCAAACGGGAACTAGCCGAAACCGCCACCAGCCTCGCCCAGGGCGGGATCGCTTCGGTCTTTTCACCGGAAGACTCTTTCGAAAATCATGTGCGCGATACCCTGGTCGCCGGAGCTTTTCTTCCCAACGAAGAAATTGTCCGCATGGTTGTCGAAAATGGCCCCCAAGCCATTCAGGACCTGATTGACTGGGGCGTCCAGTTTACCAAAAAGGCCGACGACAGTTATGACCTTCATCGCGAAGGAGGACACAGCCATCGCCGCATCCTCCACGCCCAGGACATCACCGGCCGGGAAATCGAGCGGGCGTTGGTCGAAGCGGTGCGCAAACACCCCAACATCAGCATCTATGAAAACCACATCGCCGTCGACCTGATCACCGCCGCAAAAGCCGCTCACCGACGCATCCGTCCGGACAACTGCCTGGGCGCCTATGTGCTCAACATCGCCAGCCGGGAAATCCTGTCATTCGGCGCGAAAATTACCGTCCTTGCCGCCGGCGGCGCCGGAAAAGTCTACCTCTACACCTGCAATCCCGACGTTTCCACCGGCGACGGCGTGGCCATGGCCTACCGCGCCGGCGCGACCATCGCCAACATGGAGTTCATGCAGTTCCATCCGACCACCCTCTTCCATCCCCATGCCAAATCCTTCCTCATTTCCGAGGCGGTGCGGGGCGAGGGGGCGATTCTCAAACGCCGGGACGGCACCGCTTTCATGGAGAAATACCACGAACTCAAAGATCTCGCCCCCCGCGACATCGTCGCCCGCGCCATCGACAACGAGATGAAAACCTATGGCGACGACTGCGTCTTTCTGGACATCACCCACAAAGGCGCGGATTTCATCAAGGGACATTTCCCCAATATCCACGAAACCTGCCTCTCCTTCGGGATCGACATGACCAAGGAACCGATTCCGGTGGTGCCGGCGGCCCATTATCTCTGTGGCGGGGTTCGGGTCGACGAATGGGGGGAATCGGACATCCGGAACCTTTTCGTCATCGGCGAATCGTCCTGCACCGGTCTCCACGGCGCCAACCGCCTGGCCAGCAACAGCCTGCTCGAAGGAGTGGTCTACGGCAAGCGCGCCGCGCAACGCAGCCTGGAGCGACTGGCGAGTCTCGCGGACACCTATCCGGCCATCGACCCCTGGGACTACGGCACCGCGACCAACAGCGACGAAGAGGTGGTGGTCGCCCACAACTGGCACGAAATCCGCCTCTGCATGTGGAACTATGTCGGCATCGTCCGTTCCAACAAGCGTCTGGTGCGGGCGCTACGCCGCATTCAGATGATCCAGGAGGAGATCACCGACTATTACTGGGACTTTCTCATCACCTCGGACCTCATCGAACTGCGCAACATCGCCACGGTAGCCGAGCTCATCGTCCGCTGCGCCCTGGAACGGCAGGAGAGCCGGGGGCTGCACTATACCATCGACTTTCCCGAAACCGACGACATCCATTGGAAACGGGACACCCTGATCCAGAAACAGTTCTGAAAACCCAACCAGGAGCCGACCCTTGACCATTGACGAGATTCGCGTACGCATCGACGAACTGGATCGCCTGCTGTTGAAAATTTTCAACGAACGGGCCGACTTGGCGTTGCAGATCGGGGAAATCAAAAAGGAACGGGGCCTGCCCGTCTATGACCCGGCTCGGGAGAAACGCATCTTCGAGGCCATGCAGGCGGCCAATCCCGGCCCTCTGGACAACGGCGCCATCGTTCGCATGTTCGAGCGCGTCATCGACGAATCCCGGCGACTGGAACGTATCCGCACGAAAGGTCTGTGAAGATGCTGATTGTCATGAAAAAAACCGTCACCGAAAACGAGTTGCAGCAGGTCAAGGAGTATCTCATCGAACGGGATTTCGACTTCCATCAGTCGACCGGAGCCAACCGGGTCATTCTCGGCGTTATCGGCGACACCGGCCGCGTCTCCGTCGATGAACTGCAAGCCCAACCCGGCGTGCAACAGGTCTTCAAGATTTCCGAGGAGGAATGACCCTTTCCCAGCGGGAGCGGCGCCGCTCCCGCTTTTTTCATGGATTTTCCGGGTCGCGCAGTTCTTCTTCCAGCCGTTTCCGCAACGCCGAGACCCGCTTGCGGTTGACGCCGAAATCGCTATAACCGAGGCGGGCGGCGGAGCGCAGATGCACCACCTTTCCCTTCTCGTCGAGACGCAATTCGAGATCGTCGACAAAGCGGAAAATCCGCGAACGGAAGGTGGCCCACAGGTAGTTTTCTTCGGCCCGCTCCACCCGTCCCCCCAGTTCCTCCACCGCCCGTCGTGCAACCTCCCGAATCCGTCCCCAGTCTTCCGCCGCCACCGGGACGGGGGAGACAAGATGGGCTCCATCCGTCATTTCGCTGCATACGCAATTGGGTTTTGGCGGACAGGGCCGCAAGCGGCCTTGTCTGAGACCCGGCCCATCGGCGGAGCCGGAAACGCAGGCGGCAAGGCCGAGAAAACCTCCCAGGGCCAGCCATCGTTTCAACCTTTCCAGAGCGCTATTCCCCATATTTTTCCCGCGCCTTTCCCGTCCGTGACGAACGAAACAATTCCGTTGTTTATCCATGGGTTTCCATAAAGCCTTTGCCATTTTACCGACGAACTGGCATATTATGTGGTTTGAAATAAAAAATTCTGCATCTGTGCCGACCAGGGTCCGGCTAGATTGATGATATTTCCCGGTGCGGCGTCCGCTTCGCCCGGCACGAGGAGTTTTGCTTGAACCAGATGAAACCAGGCTTGACACAGGCATTGGGCCTCTTCCAACCCGCCCCGCGACAACCCGCGACGACCGCGGCCGCCCTGCTGCAGACGGACACCCCTCTTTTCATCGATGACCAGATGCGTCTTCAAACGGGAGCCATTGATAGCGCCAACACCGCGCCGGCCCTCCCCTTTGTCGGCATGGTCCCCCCCTGTCCCCCCGAGCAGTTGGGCGATCCCGATTTTTGCCGCGATCACGGCTTGCGCTACGCCTATGTCGGCGGCTCGATGGCCAAGGGGATCAGTTCCGTCGCCATGGCCCAGGCCTTCGGCGCAGCCGGAATGCTCGGCTTTTTCGGCGCCGCCGGCCTGCCCCTTGACGAGGTTGAGCAGGCCATCGCGCAACTCCAGGGCGGTGCGACCCCCTATCCCTTCGGGATGAACCTGATCCACAGCCCGAACGAGCCCGATCTGGAAGCGGCGCTGGTGGAGCTCTACCTTAAACGCGGGGTGCGTCTGATCGAGGCCTCGGCCTTTCTCGATCTGACCCTGCCGGTGGTGCGCTTCCGCGTCGACGGCATCCACCGCGACGGTTCGGGACAAATTATCACGCCGAACCGGATCATCGCCAAACTTTCCCGGGAAGAACTCGCCGCCAAATTCCTCGCCCCGCCGCCGGAGCGGCTGTTGCGGGAACTGGTCGCCGAAGGCCGGATCACCGCCGAACAGGCGGAACTGGCGGCGCATATCCCCATGGCCCAGGACGTCACCGTCGAAGCCGACTCGGGGGGACACACCGACAACCGCCCAGCCATCTCCCTCTTCCCCTCCATCCTCGCGCTGCGGGACAAGCTTCAGGCCCGCCACCGCTACGACCGGCCGCCGCGCCTCGGCCTCGGCGGCGGCATCGCCACCCCCGCTTCGGCCCTGGCCGCCTTCGCCATGGGCGCCGCCTATCTGGTCACCGGCACCGTCAATCAGGCCTGCGTCGAATCGGGGACCTGCGACGAAGTCCGCAAGATGCTGGCCGAAACCCGCCAGGCCGACATCACCATGGCACCTTCGGCGGATATGTTCGAGATGGGCGTGCATGTACAGGTGCTCAAGCGCGGCACCATGTTCTCCATGCGCGCCGCCCGCCTCCTCGAACTCTATCGCCAGTGCGGCGGCATCGACGAAATCCCCGCCACCGAACGACAAAAACTGGAAAACACGCTCTTTCGCGCCCCCCTGGAAAACATCTGGGAAGAGACCCGCGCCTATTTCACCAAGCGCGACCCCCGCCAGGTGACGCGGGCGCGACAGGAGCCCAAGCACAAGATGGCCCTGATCTTCCGCTGGTATCTAGGACAGTCGCCGGTCTGGGCGAACCGGGGAGAAAGCTCGCGAAAGATCGATTACCAGATCTGGTGCGGGCCGGCCATGGGCGCCTTCAACGAATGGACCGCCGGCACCTTTCTCGAAGACCCCACCCGCCGCCGGGTGGTGCCCGTCGCTCTCAACCTGCTGCTCGGCGCCGCCTATCTCTGGCGCGCCCGCCAGCTGTCTCTCCAGGGCTATCCCCTCGCCGCCGCCGCTGCGGCCTACGCGCCCCTGGAAACCGAGAATCTCAAGGAGTATCTCCGTTGAAAACAGATCGCGCCGAACAGAATACCCACACCGCCCCCTTTCCTCCCCTGGCCATCGTCGGCCTCGGCTGCCTCTTCCCCAAGGCCGATAACGTCGAGACCTACTGGACCAATATCAAGAACGGGGTGGATGCCATTCGCGAGGTGCCGGAAAGCCATTGGCGGGCGGCGGACTACTTCGACCCGAACCCCAAGGCGCCGGACAAGGTCTACGCCAAACTCGGCGGTTTTCTCGATCCCGTCCCCTTCAATCCCATGGAATACGGCATTCTGCCCAACGCCCTGGAAGCCATCGACACCTCGCAACTCCTCGGTCTGGTCGCCGTCGGCCAGGCCCTGAAGGATGCCGGTTACGGGCCGGAGCGGGAATTCGATCGGGAAAAGGTCAGCGTCATTCTCGGCGTCACCGGCGCCCTGGAACTGGTCATCCCTCTCGGTGCCCGCCTCGGCCATCCCATCTGGCGCTCGGCCATGAAGGAAGCGGGGATCGACAATGCCGCCATCGAGGATGCGGTGCAGCGCATCGGCGAGGCCTACGTCCCCTGGCAGGAGAATTCCTTCCCCGGATTGCTCGGCAACGTTGTCGCCGGCCGCATCAGCAAGCATTTCAATTTCGGCGGCACCAACTGCGTCTGCGACGCCGCCTGCGGCAGCTCCCTCTCCGCCCTCAACCTGGCAGCCCTGGAGCTGGCCACGGGCCAGTCCGACATGGTCGTCACCGGCGGCATCGACACCTTCAACGACATCTTCATGTACACCTGCTTCAGCAAAACCCCGGCCCTTTCCCCCAGCGGCCACGCCCGCCCCTTCGATGCCGACGGCGACGGCACCACCCTCGGCGAAGGCCTCGGCATCCTGGTCCTGAAGCGCCTGACCGATGCCGAACGGGACGGCGACAAGATCTACGCCGTAATCAAGGGGATCGGCACCTCCAGCGACGGCAAAGGCAGCGCCATCTACGAGCCGAGCGCCTCGGGCCAGCAGAAAGCCCTGCGCCGGGCCTATGAAAACGCCGACGTCGAACCGACCAGCATCGGCCTGATCGAGGCCCACGGCACCGGCACCAGGGTCGGCGACGCCATCGAAGTCAAAGCGCTGCGCGAGGTCTTCGGCGAGGCGGAACAGCCGACCTGCGCCCTCGGCTCGGTGAAATCGCAGATCGGTCACACCAAGGCCGCCGCCGGTTCGGCGGGGCTGATCAAGACGGCGCTGGCCCTGCACCACAAGGTGCTGCCGCCGACGATCAAGGTCAACAAACCGCAGGAAGCGGTAACCTCGGGCAAGACTCCCTTCTACATCAACAGCGAAACCCGTCCCTGGCTTCCCGCCCCTGGGCATCCCCGGCGAGCGGCGGTAAGCGCCCTCGGCTTCGGCGGCAGCAACTTCCACTGTGTTCTCGAAGAATACCGTCCCGAAAAAGGGGACGTCGACTGGTCCGACGACATCCAGATCGCCGCCTTTTCCGCCGCTGACCACGGCGCCCTGGAACAGGGGTTGAAGCAGTTCCCCACCTCCGGCCCCTGGTCCGACCTGGTCCGCGCCGCCCGGGCGAGCCGCCGCACTTTCGATCCCCGCCAAAACGTTCGGCTGGCCCTGGTCTTTGTCCGCGAGGGAGCGGAACCGGCGGAGCAGATGCGCAAGGCGCTGGCCCAACTGGAGAAGAACCGCACCCAGAAAAGCTGGACGACGCCGGACGGCATCTGCTTCGCTTCCGGGGAGGCCGAGGCGCCGCCGGCGGTGCTCTTCCCCGGCCAAGGGGCCCAGTATCCGGGGATGCTCAAGGAGCTGGCCCTGCACTTCCCCGCCTTTTTCCAACGGATCGAAGAGGCGGACCATCTCTTCCCCGCCGCGGACGGACCGCTCTCCGACTTCGTTTATCCCCGCCCGGCCTTCACTGACGGCGAGCGCCAGGCTCAGAGCGAGCGCCTGCGCGCCACCGAAGTGGCGCAACCGGCCCTGGGCGCGGTCAGCCTCGGCGCCTGGAGCGTGCTCGCCGATTTCGGCCTGAGCGCCTCGGCTTTCGTCGGACACAGCTACGGCGAGCTCACCGCTCTCTGCGCCGCCGGAGTCTTCGATGCCGCCGACCTGCACCGGCTGTCGCGCCTGCGCGGTGAGTTGATGGCCGCCGGCGGTGGTGACAAGGGTTCCATGCTGGCGGTCTCGGCGCCGCTGGCTGAAATTGAGAAAGCACTTGAAGAAGAGAAGCTAAACCTGGTTCTGGCCAACAGAAATACACCTGAGCAAGGGGTGCTTTCCGGCCCCGTCGCAGAAATCCAACGGGCCGCCGAATGCTTGGGCAAACGGGGTCTGCGCTGCACGATGCTGAATGTCGCCGCCGCCTTTCACAGCGAACTGGTTGCCGACGCCGCCGGCCCCTTCGCCGAAAAACTGAAAGATGTGGCCTTCGGCGAAGCCCGGACGCCGGTCTATGCCAACACCAACGGCGCCCCCTATCCCGCCGACGCCGCTGCCGCCCGTGCCCTGCTCGCGAACCAGCTGGCGAAACCGGTGGAGTTCGTGCGGGAAATCGAAGCCATGTACGCCGCCGGGATCCGCGTCTTCCTCGAAGTCGGCCCCGGCGCCCGCCTCACCGGCATGGTCAAGGCGATTCTCGGCGAACGCCCCCATCAGGCCCTGGCCATCGACGCCGCCAACGGCAAACGCTCGGCCCTGCTCGATCTCGCCCGCGCCCTGGCGCAACTGGCGGTGCTCGGCCAGCCCCTGCGCCTCGACCGCTGGGATGACCGCGCCGACGACCCGGAGTCCGCAACGGGGAAAAAGGCCGGATTGACCGTGGCCATCGGCGGCGCCAACTACTTCAAGCGACCGCCGAAACGCCCCGCCGCGGCCCGTCCAGCTGCGATCACGCCTCCCGCTCCGGCAGCGACTCCCGTCTCGGCGGCCGCCACGCCGACGCCGACTGCGCCCCCCGCTGCCGCCACCGCGCCGGTTTCCGCGCAACCCTCGAACGCGGCTCTGCGTGAAGCCCTGAACCTCACCCAACAGAGCTTGCAGGCCCTGCAGAATCTGCAGGAACAGACCGCCCGCCTGCATCAGCAGTTTCTTTCCGGTCAGGAACAGGCGGTACAATCCTTCGTCAGCCTGGTCGATCAGCAACGGCGGCTGTTCGCCACGAATCCCGGCACCGCACCGGCCGCAGTCGCGATGTCCACGCCCGGAATCCCGGCCTCCCCGCCGCCCGTCGCTCCACCGGCAACGATGGCACCTCCCGCTGTCCCTTCTCCCATCGTGGCGGCGACACCCGCCGTCTCCGACGCGCCGGGTCTGGATTCCGGCCGGGTCGCCGAGGTGCTCCTCGCGGTGATCGCCGAGAAGACCGGCTATCCCCGGGAGATGCTGGAGCTGGACATGGCCCTCGACGCCGATCTCGGCATCGACTCGATCAAGCGGGTGGAAATCCTCTCCGCCCTGC
>CALJLX010000362.1 GCA_937982495.1 uncultured Desulfuromonas sp. | reverse complement strand
TTTTTCCGCCTGTTGCATCGCCGCCAGCCGGGCGGCGTTTTCGGCGGCGAGGGAGCCGGCGAAGGCTTCGAAGAGGGAGATGAAGAGATGTTCCCGCAGCAGCGCGGAAAAAAGCTTTTCCGCCGGTAGGGTGTAGGTGGGGAGGGCGCGGCCGGGCCAGGTCTGGCCGCCGATGGCTTCCAGCCAGCGGCGGTCGTGGGGATGGAGAATCGCCAGGCGCTGGCGGTAGCCGGCACCGGGATTGGGCTGATTATGCACCAGCAATAGGCGGGTTTCGCCGCCCGCGCGGCAGGCGGCCTCGAAACGCAGGAGGACCTCCTGGACCGTCGCGGTAATCTGGTGGGAAGAGGCGGGGAGGGAAAAAGTTTCGCCGGGGGGGCGGAAACGGTCCTCGCCGCCGCCGATCATTTTTGCTCCCGCCGCCCAGAATTCCCATCCGGTTTCAGGCCGAGGCTGGTCACGCAGCTGCTCTTCGGCGAAGTCGAGGAGGACTTCGTTGAAGCGTCCGGCCATCCCCTGATCGGAACCGAGAATCAGCACCACGCCTTGTCGGGGCTCCGGCGTGCGCGCCAGAAGCGGGCGCAGGCGCAGCACACCGCGCAGGCCGAGTTCCACCGATTGCCGGTAATCCCCGAGGGAGAGCATGGCCTTTTCGTACTGCCGGATGTTCACCGCCGCCAGGGATTTCATGGTGCGCACCACGGCATGCAGATCCTCGGTGCCCCGGATGCGGTGCTGGATGTCCTGCAATGTTTCCATTAGTCCGTTTCCGCCGACTTGTCCGTGTCCAGCAAGAGGGTCACGGCCTTGCGCGCTGTCGCGAGCAAGGCTTCGAGGGCCTCTGTTTTCAACGTCTCTCCTTGGTCGATGGCGCGGACGATGTCGGGGAGCGCCGCGAGGGCGGCGACGACGGCGGCTTCGGCCTGGGGCAGCTCCGGTTCCGGCAGGGTGTCGAAAAGCCCCTGGGTAACGGCGTAGAGGACCATGACCTGCTCGGCCGGGCTCAAGGGGGAAAGCTGCGGCTGTTTGAGGATGCCGCGCACCTTGCGCCCCCGCTCCAGGGTGTGGCGGGTCTCGTCGTCCAGTCGGGTGCCGAAGCGGGAGAAGATTTCCAGTTCCTCGAACTGGGCGTAGCTCAGCTTGAGGTCGGCGGCCACCGCCCGATAGGCGGGCAACTGGGTCTTGCCGCCGACCCGCGACACCGACTTGCCGACTTCCACCGGCGGGAGCAGGCCCTTCTGGAAAAGTTGCGGCGAAAGGTAGATCTGGCCGTCGGTGATGGAAATGAGATTGGTCGGGATGTAGGCCGAAAGATTCTGCGCCTCGGTCTCGATGATCGGCAGGGCGGTGAGGGAGCCGCCGCCGCGCTCGGGACGCAGGTGGGTGGAGCGTTCGAGCAGGCGCGAGTGCAGATAGAAGATATCGCCGGGAAAGGCCTCCCGCCCCGGCGGCCGGCGCAGCAGCAGGGAAAGCTCCCGGTAGGCGCGGGCGTGCTGGGTGAGGTCGTCGTAGACCACGAGCACGTCGCGTCCCTGCTCCATGAAGTATTCCCCCATGCTGGTGGCGGCGTAGGGGGCGATGTATTGCAGGCCCGGCGGATCATCCCCCTCGGCGACGACGACCAGGGTATACTCGAGTGCCCCGTGCCGGCGCAGCTGCTCGATCACCCGGGCGATGCTCGATGAGCGTTGGCCGATGGCGCAGTAGATGCAAACGACATCCTTTCCCCGCTGGTTGACGATGGTGTCGATGGCGACGGCGGTCTTGCCGGTCTGCCGGTCACCGAGGATCAGTTCCCGTTGGCCGCGGCCGATGGGAATCAGCGCATCGATGACCTTGATCCCCGTGGCCAGGGGAACGGTGACCGGCGCCCGGTCCATGATTTCCGCCGCCGGCCGTTCGACCGGCAGCCGCTCCCGGCAGACGGGAGCTCCCCGGCTGTCGCGGGGGCGGCCGAGGGGATCGACGACCCGGCCGAGAAGATTTTCCCCCACCGGCACCGCCAGCACTTCACCACCGCTCCGAACCAGATCCCCGGCGCCGAGGGTGCCGGAATCCCCCAGGAGGATGACGCCGATACGTTCGGGGTCGAGGTTGAAGGCCAGCCCCGGCACCTTCCCGCCGAGTATCAGCAATTCCTCGGCGCGCACGCCGGGCAGCCCCTCGACCAAGGCGATGCCCTTGCCGATGTAGGCGATGTGGCCGATCTCTTCCGGGGCCAGACGCGCCTCGGTGCCCGCGACCGCCTCATCAAGGACGGCCAGGGCCGCGTCCAGCGCCGCGTTCAGACTTTCCGGGGCCCGGTTCATGAATCCTCCAGCGCTTGGCCGTCGTTCAACTTCTCTTCCGTCCGTCCCTGCTCGGCGAACAGATGCCGTACCCTCTCCCGTACTTCTTCGAGATAGCCGGAAACGCCCCAGGACAGGCGCCGGCCGTCACCGACGATTTCGAGGTCGAGGGTCGCCTCGGGGCTCGCTTCCCAGACGAGTTCGACCGGCGCGCCCAGGCCGTCGCCCAAGGCTTCTCCCAGCCGCGCCCGCACGCCATCGTCCGCCGCGAAACCGCCGCGCGCGACCAGCTTTCCGCCGCGAGCCGCCGCCAGAAAGCGGCTCCGGTCCTCTTCCGGCAGTTCCCGCAGGCGGGTCAGCAGCACCCGGGCCAGGGCGTTCTCCAGGGTTTCATCGGTCAATTCGGCCAGCGCCCGGCGAGACAGGTTGAGGACACCGGTCACCGAACGGCGTTGCAGTTCGGCGAGAAATTCCCGCTGTTGGCCGCGCAGGGCCTCTTGCCACTGTTCGCGTCGGCTTTCCGCTTCGGCGCGGGCCTGGGCGAGCAACTCTCGGCGCCGGGTCTCGGCCGCGGCTTCGGCCCGGCGCAGCCGTTCGGCGCTCTGCTCCTCCAACTCCCGCTGTTGGCGTAGGTAGCCGGCCAAGGCGGTCTCGGCCTCGGCGCGCAAGCGCGACGCCTCGGCGCGAATCGCCGCCAGTTCCGCTTCCCGCTTGGCCATGGCGCGGGTGATCGGGCCGTAGAGAAAACGTTTGAGTACCACGAGCAGCAGCAGGAAATTGACGATCTGGAACGCCACCGTGGTCCAGTCGATGAGCATCTACTTCTCCGCCGCCAGCTTGAGGAAATGGTTCCAGAAGGGGTTGGCGAAGAGCAGGATCATGGTGACGACCAGGCAGTAGATGCCCGTCGATTCGACCATGGCGATGCCGATGAACAGGGTGCGGGTAATGGTATTGGCTTCGTCCGGCTGCTGGGCGAGGGCGCTCAACGCCTGGGCCAGGGCGCGTCCTTCGCCGAGGGCCGGGCCGATGGCGCCGATCCCCATGCACAACCCGGCGGAGAAAATGGAGGTAACGGCGATCCATCCGAGAATGTCCATATGGGCTCCTTTCTGGTGCGACCTTTTCTAAAGGCAAAGTCTTTCAAAATCTTAAAACCGCCGGGACTCGCCCCGGCAGGCGACTTACTTTTTTGTAGGCCGACAAAAAAGTAAGTAAAAAAGCGGCGCCACTAGCGTGGGGCATCACTGTCGCGGTCGGCGGTGACTTGAATGCCTTTTCGTAACCGTTACCCCGGCGGAACTTCGTAGAGATTCCCCGTTCGCGGGCGCGTGGCGAAGGGAAAAGGGATTACTCACTTCATACCTGATTTCCCACCCCTCACTCATCACTCGCTTTCCTCCTTCTCCCTCGTCTGGACCGCGGCGGCGATGAAGACCGCGGCCAACATGGCGAAGATGTAGGCCTGGATCACGCCGATCAGCAGTCCCATCAGGTTCATCACCGCCGGGAAGAGGAGCGGGGCGACGGTCAGCAGGATGGCGCCGATCATCGAGCCGCTCATGATGTTGCCGAAGAGGCGCATGGCCAGGGCCAAGGTGCGGGCCAGTTCGCCGAAGAGATTCAGGGGAAGCATGATCGGCGTCGGCTCCAGGTAGAGCTTGAGATAGCCGAGCAGCCCCTGGCGGCGGATGCCCCACCAGGGGACGGCGACCAGCACGCACAGGGCCAGGGCCGTGGTGGTGGAGAGCGAGCCGGTGGGGGGCTCGTAGCCGGGGATCGCCGCCAGCAGGTTGGCGGTGAGGATGAACAGAAACAGGGTGCCGATAAAGGGAAGAAATTCCCCGGCCGGTTTGAGTCCGAGTTCTTCCAATTCGCGGACGATCCCCGCGACCAGCGTTTCAAGAAGGTTCTGCCCCGGCGAACGCGGCCCGGCGATGCTCAGGCGGCGGGTGACGGTCGCGGCGCCGCCGGCGAGCAGCAGCAGGTTCAGCCAGGTGAAAAGAAGGGTGGCGTTGAGTCGGAATACCGCGTTTTCCCAGATGACGATATGGTCGGGACTGATGGTCATTGCTCTCCTCGCGCCCTGGGCCGCGCCTGCCTCTTGGCGGCCAGCCATAGCTGGCGGGCGACCAGGACGCCGCCCAAGGCGGCGGCCAGGGCTGGCCAGCCCTGTTGGCTCAAACCATAAAAGACCGCCAGCAGCAAGCCCATGCGAACCACGAAACTGAACAGCAGGCGTTGTCCGGGCCGGCTCGCCGCGCCGATGTCGCGGACGGTCAGCCAGAGTCCGCCGAAATAGAGGGCGCCGGCCAGCAGACCGATCGCGAAGCCGCTACATGTCCACCACAGGTCAGGGGTCATCGCGAGCCTCCGTTCTCCCGGTCGCGGCGTTCCCGGTCGATGGCCGCCCGTTCCTTGTCGACCCAGAACCAGGCGTTGAGACAGCCGACGGCGATGCCGACGGCGAGCAGCAGCAGGGTCCAGGAATAACGGCCGGTGACGGCGCGGTCGAGCCAGATGCCGAGGGCGATGCCGAGCAGGGTGGGGATGACCACCGACCAGCCGACCATGCCGAACATGCCCAGACCGAACCAGGCCGGATACCCGCTCTGGCGCAGGCGATGCAGGCGGCGGTGCTGTTTGGCGGCCAGTCGGCGCTGAAAGTCGCGGTCGGGAGCGGGCGTTTTATCCGGCGTGCGCGGTTTATCGTTCATTTGAGATCCATCACCCGGCGGAGAAAGCCCGCTTCAAGGCGGGCCACCGCCGAACGCACGGCCCGTTCGCGATCATCCAGCTCGACAAAACGCTCGGTGACCGCCGTCAGTAATTCTTCGAGCGGGACGCCGCCGACGGCGCGGCGGGTCGAGACGGTGACCGACTCGGCCTGCTTCACCAAAATCCCCCGGTCCACCGCCAGATATTCCCCTTCGGTCGCGTCCTCGCGGGTGAAGAAGAGCAACCCCGGCGGCAGCGCCGAAACGAAGTCGATATGCCGGGGCTTGATGCCGAAATGCCCGTCTTCCCCCTCGGCGACCAGGGAGACGACCTCGGCGTCGAGCACCACCTCGTCGGGAACGAGTACGCGCAGCCTCATCCCTTGTCCCCCCTTTTCACTTCATCGATGGTGCCGATCATGTACAGGGCCTTTTCCGGGAGGTCGCCGAACTCGTCGGCGAGAATCCGCTCACAGCCCTCCAGGGCCGCTTCCAAGGGAACGGCCCGTCCGGCCATCCCGGTGAACTGCTCGGTGGTGAAGAAGGGCTGGGTGAGAAAGCGCTCCAGGCGGCGCGCCCGAAAGACCGTTTGTCGGTCCTCGCGGGAGAGTTCCTCGATGCCGAGCATGGCGATGATGTCCTTGAGTTCCTCGTAGGTGGCCAGGGTGTGACGGATTTCCTTGGCGATGCGGTAATGGCGTTCGCCGACCACTTCGGGGCTGAGCATCTTCGAGCCCGATTCCAGGGGATCGACGGCCGGATAGAGCCCTTCGCCCGCCCGTTTGCGTGAGAGGACGATGGTGGCAGAGAGGTGGGAAAAGGTATGGACGGCGGCGGGGTCGGTGAAATCGTCGGCGGGGACGTAGACCGCCTGGATCGAAGTGATGGCCCCGCGTCGGGTGTTGATGATGCGCTCCTGCAGGGCCGCCAGTTCGGTGGCTAGGGTCGGCTGGTAGCCGAGGCGCGAGGGAAGCAGGCCGAGCAGCCCGGAAATCTCCATCCCCGCCTGGATGTAGCGGAAGATGTTGTCGATCAACAGCAGTACGTCCTGGCCCCGGTCCTCGCGGAAATATTCGGCCATGGTCAGGGCGGCGAGCCCGGCGCGGAAGCGCGCCCCCGGCGGCTCGTTCATCTGGCCGAAAACCATGACCGTCTTGTCCAGCACGCCGGCGTCGCGCATCTCGCGATAGAGTTCCTCCCCCTCGCGGCAGCGTTCGCCGATGCCGCAGAAGACGGAAACCCCCTCGTGCTCGCCGGCCATGTTGTGAATCAATTCGGTGATAAGGACGGTCTTGCCGACCCCGGCGCCGCCGAAAAAACCGGCCTTGCCCCCCCGTTCCAGGGGGGCGAGGACGTCGATGGCCTTGATCCCGGTGGTGAAGATTTCCTCGCGGGTCGAGCGTTCGGCCAGGGGCACCGGCTTGCGGTGGATGGAGCGTCGTTCGCCGTCGGGCAACGGCTCCCCCCGGTCGATGGGTTCACCGAAGACGTTAAAGGCGCGGCCGAGAATTTCCGGCCCGACGGGAACCCGCAGCGGCTCGCCGCGATGGCTGACGACGGCGCCCCGGGACAATCCCTGGGTCGGGGTGAGGGCGACGCCGCGCACCTGGCGGGCGTCGAGATGGAGGGCGACCTCGATGACGATCTCGCCGTTTTCGCCGGCATGGAGCAGGGTGTCGATCCGGGGGAGTTCGCCGTCGAAGCGGACATCCACTACCGAGCCGCGTACGGCGACGACGGTTCCCGGGTTGGGGTTTGCATTGGCCATGAGGGGCGCTCATTTCGCGAGGGGTGTTCAAAGTACCGGAAACGATGACTCTTTAATCATAGCCTCTCCCCGGCAAAGGTCCAGTCGGGTGGGGGAAGGGTGCCGGTCGACTTTGGCATTGCCGCGACCGCGCCTTGCGGGTTAACGTGTTTCCGCCGATATATTGCCGTGGATAGGTGGAGAGATGATTCAGCTGATTGTCAATGCCGATGATCTGGGGAGCGGGCCGGAGCGGGACCGGGGGATTTTCCGCTGTTTCGAACAGGGGATCGTCACCAGTGTCTCGCTTATGGCCAACGGCCCGCATTTCACCGAGGCGGCCGGCGAGACCCTGCGCCTGGGAATGCCGCTGGGGGTTCACCTCAATCTCTCCGAGGGGCGGGCGCTGACCGGCGTCATCCCCGGCCTCACCGACGAAGCCGGGGAATTTCCCGGGAAGGCACATCTGCGCCGGCTTCTCGCCGCCGGCGATTTCGACCGCCAGGGCGCGCGGCGGGAGCTGGCGGCACAGATCGACCGCGTGCGCCAGGCCGGTTTGACCCCCGATCATCTCGACAGCCACCAGCATTTCATCCTTTTTCCCGCCGTGACCAAGTTGGTGCTCGATCTCGCCCGAGCGGAAGGCATTCGTGCCCTGCGGCGGCCGGTGCCGGCGGAAGATCCCCGGCGCGATC
>CALJLX010000361.1 GCA_937982495.1 uncultured Desulfuromonas sp. | reverse complement strand
TTGGCCGCCAAAAATATTATTGAAGAGTGGCAACCGGACGTGGTCATCGCCGCCGACGACAATGCTTCGCGCTATCTGATCGCCCCTTTCTACAAGTTTGCTCCGCTCCCCTTCGTCTTCTGCGGGCTGAACTGGGATGCCGATCTCTACGGCTTTCCCCTGCCCAATGTCACGGGGATGCTGGAGGTCGCCCTGTTCGAGGACACGATGGAGGCCCTGCGCGGTCTGGCTGGGGGGGAGCGGGTCGGCTATCTCGCCTCGGATACCGAGTCGGAGCGCAAGGAGTTGGACAATATCCGCAAGCGGTTCGGTTCCGATTTCAGGGTGCGCCTGGTGACGACTTTCGCCGATCTGCAAGCGGCTTTTGTCGAACTGCAACAGGTCTGCGATATGCTGATCCTTCAGGAATGCCGTTCGGTGGAGGGTTTCGACCATGCCGAAATGGTGCGTTTCGTCGAGGAACAGACGCGGATTCCCACCGCCGCCATGCAGAAATATCTCATGCACTATGCGCTGATCACCTTCGCCAAGGTCGGCGAAGAGCAGGGGGAGTGGGCGGCTCGGACGGCTCTGACCATTCTCGGCGGCAAGTCGCCGGAACGGATTCCGGTGGCGGAAAACCGGCAGGCCAAAATTTTTCTCAATATGGCCGTCGCCCAGCGGCTGCATGTGAAATTTCCCCGCGCTCTTCTGAACGGGGCGACCTTTACCAGCGAGGTGTCTCCGGAATGAAGACCCGCAGCGTCCAGGTCAAAATTCTGGCGGTCATCGTGCTTGCCTTCGGTCTTAGCGCCGCGGCGGTTCTCGGCATCGTCCACCAGCAGGTACGGGGCATTATCGACCGGAGCCAGGCTGAGGAATACGGCGAGCGCATCGCCGGCATGATCGGCATTCTGCACCAGCATCAGCAACGCCTGTTGCTGACCCAGCGGGAAGAGGTCTATCGCGAGGATTTTCAGGATATGGCGCTCAAGGCGCTGCGCGCCGCCTACGTCCACCCCGAAAAGCTCTCCGTCCAGCCCTGCATCATCGACGGCGACGGCAACCCCCTGCTCCATTCCACGAAAGATCTTTTCCATCAGGCTCTTCCCCTGCATCTGTCGACCGCTTCCGAGGTGAGCGAAAGCACCTTCGTCACCCCGGCGGGGGAGAGGGCCTGGGCCATTTTTCAGACCTTTTCCCCCTGGAACTGGCGGGTCGGGTATATCGTTCCCTTCGACGTGAAATACGCCATGGTAAGCGATCTCGACAAGGGCCTGGCGATGACCATGTTGGGAACGTTTTTTCTGGCGGGCTGCGCCCTGACGTTCATCATCCGCCGGCAGCTCAGGCCGGTCAGTGAGCTGACCCGGGCGTCTCTGGCCATTGCCGAAGGGCGTTTCGATCAGCCGATCCACCTCGACGGCAATGACGAAATCGCCCTCTTGGCGAAGCAGTTCGAACGGATGCGGATCTCGGTCCGCGAGGCCATGGCGCAGCTCAGGAACAGTCAGATCGCCACCGAACGTGAACAGAAATTTCTCAAGGATCTCATCGACGCCATTCCCGACCTGATTTTCTTCAAGGACCGAAATTCGGTCTATCTGGGTTGCAACCGCGCCTTCGCCAAGGATTTCATCGGTCTTCCGCCCGAGGAAATCATCGGTCGCACCGACCTCGACTTTGTCCAGGATCGCGAGCTGGCGGAGTTTTTCCGGAAAAAGGACCGGGAAACCATGGAGTTGGGGGTGACCCGGATCAACGACGAATGGATCTCCCTAAGGGATGGTCGAAGGATTCTGATCGAAACGGCGAAGACCCCCTTCTACCACGTCGACGGCAGTCTCGGCGGCCTGATCGGGGTGTCCCGCGATGTCACCGAACGTCGCCGCAACGAAGAGCAGTTACAACATCTCGCCACCCACGACGAATTGACCGGTCTGGCCAACCGCACCCTGTTGCAGGACCGCCTGGAACAGTCCTTTCATTACGCCAACCGCTCCGGCCGGGTGGTGGCGGTTCTGCTGCTTGATCTCGACCGTTTCAATGTCATCAACGACAGCCTCGGTCACGACTTCGGCGACAAGTTACTGTGCCTTCTCGCCCAGCGTCTGCTCCAGGTGGTGCGCGAAGCGGACACCGTCGCCCGATTGGGTGGGGACGAATTCGCCGTGCTGCTGGCGGAAGTCGCCGATTCCGAGGATGTGGGACTGGTCGCGGCCAAGATTCTCAAGCACGTGGCCGAGCCGCTGCGGGTCGACAACCGGGAAGTGCTGTTGACGGCGAGTCTCGGCATCAGCCTCTATCCCCAGGACAGCAAGGACGGCGCCACTCTGATCCGCAACGCCGATCTGGCCATGTACCGGGCCAAGAAGGACGGACGCAACAGCTTCTCCTTCTACGATCCGGAGATGAACCTGCGGGTGCAGGAGACCATGGAGCTGGAAATCGATCTGCGCCAGGCTTTGGATCGCGAGGAGTTTCTGCTTCATTACCAGCCCAAGGTCGATCTGGCGAGCGGTTCCGTGATCGGCTGCGAGGCCCTGGTGCGCTGGCGCCATCCCCGTCGGGGTCTGGTCCCGCCCAACGAGTTCATCCCCCTGGCCGAGGAGACCGGGCTGATCGTTCCCCTTGGCGCCTGGGTTCTGCGGGAAGCCTGCCGTCAGGCCCGAAGCTGGAAGGAAGCCGGTCTGCCGCAAGTGAGTGTGGCGGTGAATCTTTCGGCTCGCCAGTTCCGGCAGGGGAATCTGCCGCGACAGGTGGCGGACGTTCTCGCCGAAACCGGCCTCGATGCCCATCTTTTGGATCTGGAGCTGACCGAAAGCATGGTCATGGATAACCCCCATAAGGCCGGGCGCGCCATGCTCGACTTAAAAAAGCTTGGGGTCGGCCTCAGCCTGGACGATTTCGGCACCGGCTATTCGAGCCTGAACTATCTGCGGCGTTTCCCGGTCGATTGCCTGAAGATCGACCGTTCCTTCATCCGCGATGTCGTCGACGATCCGAGCGGCTCCTCGGTCGTCACCAGCATCATCAGCATCGCTCACAACCTGGGCATGGCCGCCGTCGCCGAGGGGGTCGAAAACGAGGATCAGCTCAGGTTCCTCGCCTCCTGCGGCTGCGACACCTATCAGGGCTACCTCTTCAGCAAGCCCGTTCCCGCCGAGGAATTCGTCGCCTTGTTGCAGCGGGAAGGGTTTCCCGCCGGCGAATAGTTCCCAATCGGGCGGAACTGGTGTATGCTTTCCGCCATTTTTCTTCTTCCCCCGCGCAGAATTCCGTTATCTCCGACCAAAGGATGCACCATGAGCAGCGTACCCGAATGCCCGGAATGCCGATCCCGTTTTGCTTACCAAGATCGCGGTTTTTACGTTTGCCCCGAATGCGGCCATGAGTGGGCGGCGGCGGAGGCGGCCCCGGCGGAGGACGCGGCCCCGCTCGTGCGCGACGCCCACGGCAATGCGCTCAATGCCGGCGATAACGTCACCCTGATCAAGGATTTGAAGGTCAAGGGCTCGTCTTCCGTGATCAAGGTCGGCACCAAGGTGAAAATTCTTCGCCTGGCCGAGGGGGATCATGATATCGATTGCCGCATCGACGGCTTCGGTGGGATGATGCTGAAATCGGAGTTCGTGAAAAAGTCCGGGTAGGCCGGGCTGCATCAATTCATTTCAATCCGCGAAAATTGAGAGAGAGGCTGCGATGTCGCTGATCAAGATTATGCCCTGTCTGGATATGAAGGACGGGCGCGTCGTCAAGGGTGTGAATTTTGTCGATCTGAAAGATGCCGGCGACCCGGTGGAAAATGCCACGTTCTACCAGAGCGAGGGGGCCGACGAGCTGGCCATGCTCGATATCGCCGCGACCCTGGAAAACCGCAAGACCCGGCTGGAGTGGGTGGAGAAGGTGGCGGCGGTGATCAGTATTCCGCTGACCGTCGGCGGGGGGATCGGCAGCCTGGAGGATATTCGCCTGACCCTCGCGGCCGGGGCGGCCAAGGTGTCGATGAACAGCGCCGCCGTCAAGGATCCCGAGTTGGTGCGCAATGCCGCGCGCGAATTCGGTTCCGAGCGCGTCACCGTCGCCGTCGATGCCCGCCGGAATCCGGCCATGCCCTCGGGATTCGAGCTGGTCGTCGCCGGCGGCACCAAGCCGGTGGGCAAGGACGCCGTCGCCTGGGCGCGGGAGTGTCAGGAGTTGGGTGCCGGAACCATTCTGCCGACGAGCATGGACGGCGACGGCACCCGCGCCGGTTACGACCTGGAATTCACCCGGGCCATCGCCGACGCGGTCAGCGTACCGGTGGTCGCTTCCGGCGGCGCCGGAACGCTGGAGCATTTCTACGAAGGGGCGGTGGAAGGCGGCGCGCGGATCCTGTTGGCGGCCTCGGTCTTTCACTTCCGGACATTTCGCATCAAGGAAGTGAAGGAGTATCTGCGCGGCCGGGGGTTGTCGGTTACGCTTTAGCGTTCGCAGACTTTTTTGACGGCATTCCAGTTGATCCACAGGGCCAGGCCCACGAATGCCGGCACCGCGGTTCCGGCCAGGCCCCGGCTGAAGCCGTCGTTGAGGGTATCGAAGACGAGAATCGCGAAAAAGCAGCCCCCGATCAGAAGATCCGCCTTGGGCGCCCAGGACGGGCGGGCGTTCCAGGCGGCGCTGAGAATGTAGACGTTCATCAGGCCGTAGCCGCCGACGACATAGGCGAAGGTTTTTTGCCAGTCGGAGGCGATGTCGTTCAGGGTGACGCTGACGGCGTAGAAAACGCACAAGAAGGATGTCAGAACACTGAAGGCGATATGGCCGTAGAGCAGGCCGGTTTCCGGTTTTTTCATGATCTTCTCTCTCGCTTGGGGGATGCGGGTCGTTCGGGAAAGATTAGCAAAAGATCCGGCAAAAAGCCAATCACGGAAGCGTGCCGGCAAACGGTTGTCCCCCCGATCTGCAATGGCCGCGGACGCTATATCGTACACGAATGTTTTTTTGGGGGGAGTATCCATGCCCACGACTGACGACGTCGAACGCTACCTTGCCCCCCGGGGCCTTCAGGTGTTGCGCTTCGCCGCGCCGACCCCCACCGTGGAGACGGCGGCCGCCGCCGTCGGCTGCACCCCCGCGGAGATCGCCAAGAGCATGCTGCTGCTGGTCGGCGGTCGGCCGCTGCTGGTAGTGGCCGGCGGCGACGCCAAGGTCAAGAGTTCGAAACTCAAACAGGCGGCCGGGCTTTCCGGCAAGGTGATCTTCCCCGGGCCGGAGGAGGTGCTGCGTCATACCGGCTATGTCCCCGGCGGGGTCTGTCCCTTTCTCTTGCCGGGGGAACTGCCGGTGCTGCTCGATCTCTCGCTGCGGCGCTTTGCCCGCGTCTATCCCGCCGCCGGGGACGATCATTCGGCGGTGGCGATCTCCGACGGACAACTCGCCGAATTGACCGGCGGGCGTTTCGTCGAGGTCTGTGATTTCGAAGGGTTGTGAAGAGACTGACTACAGGAGGTGAACCCCTATGGTGGAAGTATTGATGCTGATCGTTTCGATCTTTGTCGGTCTGCTGCTGGTCGCCGGGGCGGCCGCGCTGCTGGTGCGGGCGCGGTTGGCCAAGACCCGCCAGGTGCTGGAACGGCGGGTGCGGGGGGATGGGGATTTCGTTCAGCTGCTGGTGGACAATGTTCGTTACAGCGGCGCCGATTCGGGCTATTCGAAGGTGAAAAACAACGGCGTGCTCATCGTCGGCGACCAATGTCTCTATTTTCAACACTTCATCGAGAAGACTCCCTCGATCGTTCTGCCCCTGACCCAGATTCAGGACGTTACCCTGGAGGCCACCTTTCGCGGTGAGCTGCCGGCCCTGGCCACCGGCGGCTATCTGGTACTGCACACCACGGATAACAACCGCATCGGCTTTCTGCTCAAGGACCCTGAAAGCGTGCAGGCTAAGGTTTACGAGCTGCGCAATCGCGAGGATCGTGCGACGGCGCGTCAGGATTGATTTTCGGGGCGGTTTTCGCTCGCGGAGAAAGAGATGAAAACATTCTGGTTCATTGCCCTGGCTTTTCTGGTCGGCGGCCTGCTCCCCATCCAGGGGGGCTTCAACGCGCGCATGGGGCAGCTGCTCGCCCATCCCCTGCAGTCGTCTTTGATCTCTTTTGCCGTGGGCACGCTCTTTCTCGCCCTTTGCCTATGGCTGCCCGGTATCGGCCTGCCCGGTTGGGGGCAGATCCGTGAAATTCCCTGGTATCTGCTCACCGGCGGCTTCATGGGGGCGATTTTCGTGACCCTGGTGCTGCTGCTGATTCCCCGCATCGGCGTGGCCAATGTGGTCGTCGCCTCCCTGGCCGGACAGCTGCTGGTCTCGATGCTCCTCGACCATTTCGGCTGGCTCGGCGTGCCGCCCCATCCCCTGGGGATTCCCCGGGTGCTGGGGGGCTTATGCCTGTTGTTCGGGGTGGTGCTGATTCGCTATTGACGGGGGCCTTGGGCGGGGGAAAAAACGACGGGCGGCGATGACGCTGGTGGCATGACGACCGGCCCCGGTGACGCGTCCCCTGCCACAAGGAGCGCGTCGGGCGTCGGCCGCGAGGGGAGGCCCGGCGGAGGGCCCTGCCAAGGGCGAAAATCGCCGCCCGCCGAAACGGGTGTTACGATCGTTTATTGCGTAACACTTATGCCACGTCCCGATGCGGCAGTCAATGGAGAAAAGATCCCGCCGGTTGCTTTCCTTGCCCCGAAGGACGCCTGAATTTTCACCGTCGAGGTGACAGGCAGGGCGATTCCGTTTACTATGAAAGGCGATTCCGCCCGGATTCCCCCTGCCTGCCGGAGGTCCCCTTGTCCCCCTTCCCGCACTTTGTCCTGCCGCTACTGCTCTGGACGCTCTTCCTGGCGCCGAACACCGCATCCGCATCCGCGGGCGCTCCCCAGCGAGAGGCCCGGGTCCTCGTCCTCCACTCTTACCATGCCGGCCAGAGCTGGACGGAGAGCGTCATGCAGGGTATCCGGGAAGGCTTCGCCCCGGAGGCGGCCTCAACTTTCCTTCATGTGGAATACCTGGATACCAAGCGCAACCCCGACCCCGCCTATCTCGATGCCTTCGATACCCTGTTGCGGCGCAAGCTTGTCGGCCTCTCCTTCGATCTGCTGCTGGTCTCGGACAACGACGCCCTCGCCCTGGCCCTGCGTTACCGGGATGAGTTGTATCCCGAGATCCCCATCGTCTTTTGCGGCATCAATCACTTCACGCCGGAAATGCTTGGCGGCCACAAGGGGATCACCGGCGTCACCGAGGAACCCAGTTACCGGGAAACCCTGGAGCTGGCGCTCCGGTTCCATCCACAAATGCGCGAAGTCATCGTCATCGGCCGGGACGACACCCTGACCGAACGATTGATTCTCGAAGACCAGGCCCAAGCCTTGCGAGCTCTGGAAGGACGGGTGCGTGCAACCTTCTGGACCAACATTTACGCCGAGGAATTGCAAACGCGCCTGCCCGAGCTCGGCGAGGGGCAGATCGTGATGCTCGCCACCACCGTGCGCAACCGGGCGGGACGGGTTCTTTCCTACGGTGAAAGCTGTCGTCTGGTGCGCGCCGCCTGTCCTGTCCCCCTTTATGGCGGCTGGGATTTCTTCCTCGGCAAGGGGATCGTCGGCGGCCGCCTGGTCAGCGGTCTTCGACAGGGGCGGCTGGCGGCGGAGATGGGGCTGAGCATTCTACGGGGGGCGGACCCGGCGACCCTCCCCGTGGTCGATACCGATGCGAACAACGCCTTCATGTTCGATCATCTTGAACTGCGGCGCTTCGCCATCGCCGAGTCCGCCCTGCCGAAGGGAGCCCTGGTTATCAACCAGCCCCCTTCCTTCTATCCCGTCGACAAACGGGAGTTCTGGATTTTTCTCGCTCTGATGTCGGCTCTCGCGGTCTTGAGCCTGCTACTGCTGCGGGCCAATTACCGGCAGAAACAGGCAAAGAAAGCACTGCGCCGGGCACTGGCCGAAGCGGAAGGGGAACGGGACCGGATCGACGCCATCCTGCGTTCCCTCACCGATCCCCTGCTGGTCGTCGATCCGCGCGGACGGATCGCTCAGGGCAATGCGGTGGCGCAAAGACTTTTCTCGTCGTCCCTGGCCGACCGCCCGCTGGCGGAGGTTATCGAGGACGCCCGCTTTCGGCGGCAGTTGGATCTTACCCTGAAAGGGGAGGACGAGGGGGATTCTGTCGATCTGGAGTTGTTTCATCCCGTATATGCCGCTTCCCGGGTTTTTCAGGCCCGCCTCTTTCCCGTCCGTGGGCAGGGCAGCGAACGGGCGGGGGCGGTGGCCGTTCTGCAGGATGTGACCCGGTTGCGGGAGGTGGATCGCATGAAGAGCGATTTCATCTCCACCGCCGCGCACGAACTGCGCACCCCCATCACCGTCATCCTTGGCTTCTGCGAACTGCTGACCTCGGGGCGCGGTTTTTCCGAGGAAGAGCGGCAGAGTTTTTTACAAACGATCATTAGTCGCGCCGAATGGCTGTCGCGGCTGGTCAACGAACTCCTCGACCTGAGCCGGCTGGAGCGGGGTGGGAGAATCCCCTTGAAAATGGTGGAGTGTGCCGTGGACGAGCTCCTGCTCCCCTTGGTCGAGCAGTATCGCGCCCTTTATCCCCGACACGATTTCCTCCTTTTTCTCCCCACGCCGGCACCGCGTCTGAATGTCGACGGGGAAAAGATCGGCCAGATTCTGGACAACCTGCTCAGCAACGCGGTGAAATATTCCCCGGCAGGAGGTCCCGTGGAAATTCATGGGGCGATAAATGGCGAAAACTGTCGCCTGACCGTGATCGACCACGGCATCGGCATGTCGCCCGAGCAGTCGGCGCGAATGTTCGAAACGTTTTACCGGGCCGATTTCAGCAATACGGCCGTCGGCGGGCTGGGGCTGGGGATGGCCATTGTCCGAGGGATCGTCGAGGCCCATGGGGGGGATATCCAGGTGGAAAGCGTCCCGGGTAAGGGAACAACCGTGATGGTGAGCCTGCCGACGGCGCAATCTTGACGGTGGCGGGTGGATGGCGTAGGGTTTCGATGTTTACGGCCGGCGCGATGGCGCCCTCTTTTCAGGGAGGTTGATTATGTGGAAAAAGCTGTTTGTTTGCCTGTTCCTTTGCGGTGCGGGAATGAACCCGGCGCTGGCTGCCGGTCAGGTCGATATGCAGGACGGGGAATGGGAAATCACCACCCGGGTCGAGATGCCCGGTATCCCGGTGCAGATTCCGCCCATGACCTTCAGCCAATGCATTACCCAGCAGGATCTGGTCCCTCAAAATGAGCAGCCGGACAACGAATGTACCATCACCCACAACCAGATCGACGGCAATACCGTGGTCTGGAGCGTCGTCTGCAAGGGGGAAGGGGGAGAGACCCGGGGGGATGGACAAATCACCTATCACGGCGATCGTTTCGAGGGAAGCATGCAGATGTCCATGCCCGAGGGGATGACCATGACCAATCATATGAGCGGCAAGCGCATCGGCCCCTGTCGTTAACCGGCTGATGAAAAACGCCCATCCGCGGCGTTGCCCTCATCCTCGTCGCTGCGACGTACCTTCCGGTACGCCTCGCTCCTTACCATCTCGGGTGCCTTGCACCTGGGCATTTTCGATCAGCCTTATGGGCTGGTTTATCTCTTCGCGGTTATCGCAACCGTGCAACGCAAGAAGGGCGACTCCAACGGGTCGCCCTTCTTGCGTTGCGGAAAACTGTCGGCTGGTCGCGACAGGGTCAGTCGCGGTCGTGCCGCCGATCTCGGCCCCGGTCATGATCGCGGTCGCGATCCCGCCGATCCCAGTCTTTACGATCCCGCCGATCCCAATCTTTGCGGTCATGCCGGTCCCAATCCCGACGGTCGCGGCGATCGACCGGACGATAGATCTGTCCCCGGTAATCCCCCCGGGATTGATGTTCCCGATAACGGCGGTATTCCCGGTCGCGGTGGATGACGATATCCTT
>CALJLX010000360.1 GCA_937982495.1 uncultured Desulfuromonas sp. | reverse complement strand
CGGAATCGGAACCGGCCACGGTCAATACCCGGCCGCGCGGATAGGGTTTGCGGCGGTTGAAGAGCAGGGCGATTTCGCGGGCGGCGATTTCCGGGGAGCCGTCCTCCATGATCGCCGAAATCACCGCCACCGCGTTGGCCCCGGCATTGAGGGCGGCGTCGGCGCCGTCGGCGTCGATCCCACCAATGGCGACCACCGGGATGGTCACGGCCCGGCGGACCTTCGCCAGGCTTTCGAGGCCGACGACGACCGCGTCCTGTTTGCTGGCGGTGGGGAAGATGCTGCCGATGGCGACGTAATCGGCCCCCTGCATTTCCGCCTTGATCGCCTGTTCGGCGGTGCGGGTCGAGATGCCGATGATGCGGCCGTGGCCGAGACGCTTGCGCGCATCGGCGATGGTGCCGTCTTCCTGGCCGAGGTGGACGCCGTCGGCATCGCAGGCCTGCGCCAGTTCGGCATCGTCGTTGATCAGAAAGAGCGCGCCGAACTTACGGCACAACTCCCGCAATTCCGAGGCGTCCGCCACCTGTTCCATGGCCGGGCGGGTCTTGTCCCGATACTGGACGATGCGCGCGCCCCCCTTGAGGGCGGCCTTGACCCGGGCCTTCAGCCGGCCGTCCCGGTTGTGGTCGGTAATCAGATAGAGCCCTTCGATGGTCTTCATGGCCGCTCTTTCCCTTCAATGAATGAGGCAAAGAAAAAATCGCCGGGCCCGACAATGGGGGCGCGGCGATTTGAACGTCGTCGGTTCTGGTCGCCGCTTCCCTACGCCGGCATCACCCGGATCAGGTTCCAAGGGTCGTTTCGCGGGGGCGAAACTCTCAGTATAAAACTCCCCTAGCGGTATTTATTTTCTAAACTTGGGCCGTTTGCCGGCGAACGTCGCCTCAGGCGACGACGATGCGTTTGTTGAGCAGATCGATTTCCTCGATAGCGCCGGCGATTTCCCGGCTTTTGCCGAAAACATCCACCAGTTTGAGGCCGCCGGCGACCGGCAGGACCGAGGCCACATGTTCCAGGCTCAGTTCCCCGCCGCCGTGAACGAGAAGAAAGGTTCCATTATCCAGGCACATAGACGATTCTCCAGAAATATTTCCTGAGCCTATCGGATTCCCCCCCGGCCTGTCAACCTCTAAAGTCGTCGGCCGTTGCCGCGCGGGGAGTTTGCTCTTTACAGCGATCTCCGTCGCATGCTAGAAATCAGTTTTTCATCCCTCCCCGAGGATCCCGTCATGCATGGCCGCCGTCCCACCCACGTCGAAATCGATCTCGCCGCCCTGCGCCATAATCTTTTGCAGGTGCGTCGGCAAATTACCCCGAAAACCCAGGTGCTGGCGGTGGTCAAGGCCGACGCCTACGGCCATGGCGCGGCTCGGGTGGTGCCGGCCCTGCAACAGGCCGGGGTCGATCTCTTCGGAGTGGCGATCGCCGAGGAGGGGATGGAACTGCGCGCCGCCGGGGTGGATCGGCCGATCCTGGTTCTGGGCGGCGTCTACCCCGAGCAGGAGCAGGAATTTTTCCGGCACCGCCTGACCCCCACGCTCTTTGATCTCGACGCCGCCCGGCGCATGGATCGCGCCGCCGCCGAGCGGGGGGAGCTCTGCCGCTACCATCTGAAGATCGATACGGGCATGGGCCGGGTCGGTTTCCGTCCCGAGGAGCTGTCCGAGGTGCTGTCGCGCCTGGCGGAGTTGAAACATCTGCACCTGGCCGGGGTGATCTCCCACCTGGCCTTGGCCGATGAGCCGGAGCATCCGTTCACCGACCGGCAGATCGCTATTTTCCGCGACGGCCTCGCCCAGGTGCGGGGGGCCGGGTTTTCGCCGGAATTCATCCATATCGGCAACAGCGCCGCCATCTTCACCAAGGATCTGCCCGAATGTAATCTGGTGCGGCCGGGCATCGTCCTCTACGGCGCCCTGCCCAGCGCCGCCTTCGCCGGTCGGCTCGATCTGCTGCCGGTGATGAGCTTCCGCACCAGCGTCGCCCAACTCAAGCGGGTACCGGCGGGGACTGGTGTCTCCTATGCCCATCGCTTCGTTTCCGAGCGCGAGACGCTCCTTGCCGCCATTCCCGTCGGTTACGCCGACGGCTACAACCGGCGCCTCTCCAACTGCGGCGAGGTGCTGATTCGCGGCAAACGGGCGAAGGTGGCGGGGACCGTCTGCATGGATTGGACGCTGATCGACGTCACCGACATCCCCGGCGTGGAGATCGGCGACGAAGTGACCCTCCTCGGCCGGGACAACGGCAACCGGGTCAGCGCCGAGGAATGGGCCGAACGCATCG
>CALJLX010000359.1 GCA_937982495.1 uncultured Desulfuromonas sp. | reverse complement strand
CCGCTGCGCTGAAGTTGGGGGCCTGTGAATATCTGCCCAAACCGGTTCTGGTGGACGAACTGACCGCGCTGGTCGCCAAGGAAGTAGGGCAAAGGCGTCTGGTGGAGGAGAACCGCTCCCTCAAGGCTCAGATTCGCAAAAACTTCGATCCCGGCCAGGTGGTCTTCAAAAGCGCCGTTTTCAAGAACGTCTTCGCGTTGGCCCATAAGGTGGCGCCGAGTGACGCCGGTGTGTTGATTCTCGGCGAAAGCGGCACCGGCAAGGAATTGATCGCCTCGACCTTGCATTACGCCAGCCGTCGCAGGGAACAGCGTTATCTCACCGTCAACTGCGCCGCCCTCACCGAGACCCTGCTCGAAAGCCAGTTGTTTGGCCACGTCAAGGGAGCCTTCACCGGCGCCGTGGCGACCCAGCGTGGCCTGGTCGAGGAAGCCGACAGGGGCACCCTGTTCCTCGACGAGATCGGCGACATCAGCCCGGCCCTGCAGGCCAAGCTGCTGAGGGTGCTGCAGGAGAAGGAATTCATGCCGGTCGGGGCGACCCGGGTCAAGCATGCCGATGTCCGTTTCGTCGCCGCCACCAACCGCGACCTCGAAGCCGAGGTTGCCGCCGGCCGCTTCCGCGAGGACCTCTACTATCGTCTCACCGTCGCCACCTTGCCGCTACCGCCGCTGCGCGAACGGCGCGAGGACATCCCGCCTCTGGTCGAACATTTCCTCGGCAGGTTCGCGCCTCGCGGCGGCTTGCGCGTGTCCCCCGAGGCACTGGCGCGGTTGCAGGCTTACGACTGGCCCGGCAACGTGCGAGAGTTGGAAAACGTTATGGAAATGGCGGTGATTTTCGCCGACGGCGGGGTGATCGGACCCGATCAATTGCCGGGCAAGGTGGCCGAGGAACGGCCGGCGGCATTCTCGCTGCCCCGGGAGCAGTTGTCCTTGGCCATCGTTGAGCGCATGTATATCGAGCAGGTCTATCGGCAGACCCGTTTTCATAAGGTACGTACCGCCCAAATTCTCGATATCTCACGTAAAACCCTTGATCGCAAGTTGCGGCAGTATCATATCGACAACGCCCCCGCCGAATCCGGCTCCTGACCCCTTCTTTTTCGCCCCCCTCCCTTGAACTCCCTCCTTGGCCAAGGAGGGGCCATCCCGATTTTTTTTCTTCGTTCCGAAAAAATTTTCAGTCCTCTGTGCCCCTTGAGTATTCCCCCAACTGATGGGGCGTTTTGGACAAAATGCCACATTTTGGGTTTTTGTGTCCTTTTGTCCCTCTGGCCCGGTTTGTCCTGTCTTTGGCAAATTCTCAATTAAGTATACGTTATGATTCGCTTTCCCTCGCTTGTTCGGGACGAGGCACGCTCCTTGCCATTTTCTCATGATCGTAGGACCGAATTCCCGGCTTGCCCGGGATCAACATACCCCTTTCAGGAGAGAGTAGATGGCAACGAAGATTGTGATCGATCCGGTATCCCGCATCGAAGGACACCTGAAGATTGAGGTTCTGGTGGACGATGGTGTGGTCAAGGAAGCCAAGAGCTCGGGCATGATGTACCGCGGGCTCGAAAACATTCTGCTGGGGCGCGACCCCCGCGACGCCGCCCGCATCATGCAGCGCATCTGCGGCGTCTGTCCCACCTCCCACGGGCTGGCGGCGGCCTTCGCCCTCGACGAGGCTTATGGGGTGGCCGGCAGCATCACCGACAACGGCCGCATCCTGCGCAACCTGATCCAGGGCGCCAACTACGTTCAATCCCACATCCTTCACTTTTACCAGCTCGGTGCCCTCGACTACGTCGACGTGGCCGCCTGCGCCGATTACAGCGGCAGCGATCCGACCCTGAAAAAGGTCAAGGATTTCATCGGTCGCGGCCACCTCGGTCCCTTCGTTCCCCGCTATGAGGGGGACTATCGCCTGTCCAAGGAGGAGAACCGCGCGGCGGTGGCACATTACGTCGAGGCCCTCAACATGCGCCGTTTGGCTCATGAAGCGGTGGCGATCTTCGGCGGCAAGATGCCGCACAACATGTCGATCGTCGCCGGCGGGGTCACCGCCGCCCCCTCGGTGGATAAGATTACCGCCTTCCTCTGGAAGATCGACCAGTTGCTCGACTTCATCGACACCTGCTACCTCCCCGACGTGCTGCTGGTGGCCGGCCGCTACAGCGACTATTTCGGCATCGGCGCCGGCTGCAAGCAGTTCCTCTCCTTCGGCGTCTTCGACCTGGACAGCGACCCCGACCTGACCAAGCGTCATCGCTACTTCCCCCAGGGGATCGTCAAGGGAGCC
>CALJLX010000358.1 GCA_937982495.1 uncultured Desulfuromonas sp. | reverse complement strand
ATGAAGGAGAGGATGATGACGCCGCTCAGAAGAAAGATTTTGGTCGACAGTTTGAGATTTTTCACGGTGATCTCCTTGCCGCGAGGGTGGAATTTCGCCCGGTGTGGGATAGTCGCGAATTCGCGGGAAGCCAAGAAACCGACAGGGGCTGTCAAAAAAAACAGTTTGACTGCCGCGGACCTTCGGGATGACAGGCCCCTGGGCTAAGGGGATTCCCTTAAAGAAAGCGCACTGGGATAGTTAGCAATCCCTGTGCCATAAGGCGAATATTTTTCGCTGATGAGGGGTTGGTTGAGGTGGGCACGGGGCGGACAAAGTTCGCCCCGTGAGTGCGGCGGTGTTCGGCGGGTTGGGGGAATGCACCTCCTGTGGGCGTGGGGTCGGTCGGAATCAGTTCCAGTCGGTGAGGATGAAGCCGAGGCCGATGCGGTTGGCGTGCTGGTCGTAGTCGAGCAGATTCTCGCCGTAGCCGTTGAAATACTGGACGTAGATGCCGACTTTCTCCAGGATCGGGTAGCTCCACTCCAGTTGCACCGAGGTGCGGTTTTCGCTCTGGAAGTTGTTGCGCAGCATCATGCCGAAGCGGTGCCCGTCCTTGAGATAATAGGCCTGGAGCTCGCCGGGGCCGAAGTAATCGTCGATGTCGCGGTTGTCGTCGTCAGAGCGGCTCTCCGGAATGCGGTACCAGCTTTTCAGCAGCAACGTGAGGGGACCGCTTTCCAGGCCGACCTGGCCGATCACCCGGTTCCAGCTGCGGGACATGGGTTCGGAGCGGCCGTTGGACTGATGGTTCAGGGCGGCGGTCAGGGTGCGCAGGCGCAGCTCGCCCAGGCCGAGACCGAAGTCGGCGCGGTAGTTGATCAGCAATTCCGGCTCGTAGTTGGTTTCGCGGAAAGGGGCCGACTCGTCGACGTTGTAGATCTGCCAGAAGGATTGCTGGGTGTAGCCGAACCAGAGATCGGCGCGACTGCCGAGAATATCCTGCCAGAGCTTGGTCTTGAGGCTGATCTGGTACTTGGCTTCGGCACCCTTGACTTCCTCGACGGTATAGTCCTCGCCCTCTGTCGGCTCGTAGTAATTGTTGTTGTAGGTTACCGGCAGCAGGTAATTGTCCCGATGCATCATCAGGGTAAAACGCCCGCGCGGGCGGCTTTCATCCAGTTCCCAACGACGGGTCAGAAGGGAAACGGCTTCCCCCTGGATCGTGGGCGGCGCGGCTTCGATCTCGGCCGCCGCCGGGAGGGCGACGAGTTCCGCGCCGACGTCGGCGTCGGCGAGCCGGTCATAGCAGTCGAGTCGCTCGCGGTCGTCCGTCAGGCGGGCGCAGTCTTGCAGGCCGGAGGCGAGATCCGCCAGGGCCGGAAAGGGTGACAGGCAGAAGCAGAACGCAGCAAGTAATAGAAATTTCGCGACAGGGTTCACGGTCGGTCCTTTAGAGGTCAAGCAAATCACTTTACAATAAAAAAGGCTGAGAGTTCGAATCCTAGCATGCCCCCCTCCGGTGAGGAACAGATTTTGCCGAAACGCCCGCTTCTTTTCGCGGCAGGTGCGCCAGGGGAGCGCAATTCTGGTAAACTTTCGGCCAGGGTCCGATGCTCGACACTTCAACCCTTGTCGATAAGGAGTTTTGCCGATGAAAAGCGTGAGATGGTTGTCGATGCTGTCGTTCATTCTGCTGCTGGCCGCCTGTGCCAAGCCCATGAGCGTATCGAGTTCCTTCGACTGGACGGCCGATTTCGACGGCTACCGCACCTGGTTCTGGGTGGACGGCAAGCCGGCGCTGATGGATGCCCTGCTCGGCGACGACATGACCGACCAGTTCATCCGCCGCGCCGTGACCGAGGAGCTAACCGGCAAAGGCCTCGCGGTTCGGGCCGACGAGCCCGACCTGCTGGTGCGTTACACCACCCGCATCCGCGAGGCGGTGGCGGCGACGCCCGGAGACCTCGGCTACAGCTATCAATGGCGCTGGGTTCGGGAAGGTGTGGGGCGCGGGCAGGCGGAATCGGTGGGACGGGGCTTTCTCACTATCGAGCTGATCGACCGGCGCGCCGGCACCCTGGTCTGGCAGGGAACCGCCGGCGGCGGCATCACCGACGAGCGGGACGCCCAGGGGAAAATTCCCCATGCCGTCAAGAAGGTTTTTGAACAGTATCCCCCCAAACGCTGAACAACGGGTCAGGGGCCCTGGCGCACATGCACCTTCTCGCGCAGCAGGCGCCGCTGCTCGGCCAGGCAAAAGCGGGTGACGTGCTCACGGTCTTCGGGTTGAATGCGGGTGAACTGAAAAGCGGCATGTTCCTCGTCGAGAATATTGAGCATGCGCACTAGGCGGGCGTCGCAGAAGATCGTCTGGGCCAGGCCCGGCAGTTCGATGGCGAAGGCATACTCGCAACCCGCATCCACGGGTTCGTCGACGGCGAAGCGGAGACCGCCGGCGCTCAGGTTGACGCGGCGGGATTTGCCGTCGACCAGGGGGCGGGGGGAGCCGACCGGCCAGAAATGCAGCAGAATCTGGGTCTCAACCCGGAAGTGCTGGCGTTGTTGTACGGGGGGAGAGGAGTCGACGAAGTCCAGGCGCAACCGGCGCGGGTCGAGGATCTCGGCGATGCGCGCGCTGATGGTGAAGGCGCCGGCGGGACTGGTGCAATGGATGAAGCAGATGCGACCCGGTTCCAGTTGCGTCAGGGGCAGCTTATGGGGAGGGAAAAAACCTTCAACCAGAGGAAATTCGCCGAGGGAGACGCGAGCGTTGAGGGCGAGGGAATCTTCCCCCAGGGGCAGCACGACCCTGACGATCTGCGCTTCGGCAAAACATTTTTGGCAGTGCGGAGGAAACATGTCCGGTCCGATGGCAAAGCAGAACCCGCCGGCGGATCGACCCCCATGGCGCCGTCGATCTCCCTCTTCCACCGGTAGGCTGGTTTTGTTCTACCTCAGCCCCCGTCTCTCTGTCAAACCTTAAGATTTCGCCGTTTTTGTCCAAAAGAGTCGCGGCCGACGGAAAATCCGTCGGCCGCGGTCATCTTCGTCGCACCCGCGAGGGTCAGCGCTTGGGGCACCAGGGGGGCAGATCGCCGCTCCGGCGGGAGTAGCGCTCGCTGTCCCAGGACCGTCCCTTGCCGCAGCGGCCGTTCTTCATTCCCGGGCGCATCTTTTCCGCCAGTTCCCGCTGCTCAGGGGTCAGTTCGGCCTGGATCAGGTTGTGGGTGCGGGCCTTGGCGACGCTCAGTTCGGTCTGGATTTCGGCCTTTTTCCGGGCCAGGGCGCGGACCGCCGCCTCGTCGAAGCTCTCGGCGTTGCTGAGTTTGCGTATTTCGTCGCGGGTTTCCGCCATCTGCGCGCGCAGCGGCTCGACCTTTTGCCGTTCCTCGGTGACGATCGCCTGGATCTTGGCTTGCTGTTCCTCGCTCAGGTCGAGGACCCGGGCCATTCTTCCCGGGTGCCGGCCCGACCCGCAGTCATCGCAGGAGCGGCAGGGGGCGCCGTCCCCCATCCCTTTGCCCATGCCCGGCTGGGCCAGGGCGCCGCCCAGGCTTCCCGCCAGGGCCAGAGTCGTGATCATCAGAATGAGCAGGCCTTTCTTCATGCTTTTCATGGTGTTTCTCCTTGGTATGGGGTACGTGGCGTACCGTTGATGATTCCCGTTTCGGGGTTGTGTTCGTCGGTTCCGGTTCAGGGCAAGGTGAAGTCGGCCATGACCCAACCCCGCGCGCCGTTCGGTTGTTCGATGTAATACCATCCCTCCCTGTCGCCGTAAACCGGCAGCCGTTGCCCACGGCCGACCTGTCCGGCGATGCCGAAGTTCAGGCCGGGGCCGCCGCGGATGTTGAGCAGGGCCGAGTCGACGGTGACGTATCGCGGTGCCGTTCCCGCATAGCCGTGGTTCGGCCGCCGACGGGGCTCATCGACCACCATGTAGCCTCCGGGAACCCGGTTATAGTAGGTGCCGCCGGCCCGGAAGTAGTTCGTGCCGCCGGAGAGGACCATTGAAAAGCCGACCGGCAGGACCGGGATGATCGCGCCGAGGGGGGCGCGGACCGAGACCAGGCCCTTCGGTCCCGGCCGGAAGAAGCGGCCGTTGCGATGATAGTAGTCGTGCTTGCCGACCCGGACATGTTCATGGCCACGGTAATGCTTGGCC
>CALJLX010000357.1 GCA_937982495.1 uncultured Desulfuromonas sp. | reverse complement strand
TGATTTATGTCCTTGAAAGGTACCCGCACCGAAAAAAACATCCTCACCGCCTTCGTCGGCGAAAGCCAGGCCCGTAACCGCTATACCTACTTCTCGGCGCAGGCCAAGAAAGAAGGCTATGTGCAGATGGCCGACATTTTCGAGGAAACCGCCAACCAGGAAAAAGAACACGCCAAGCGCCTCTTTAAAATGCTCGAAGGGGGCGAGGTCGAAGTCACCGCCTCCTTTCCCGCCGGCGTGATCGGCACCACGGCGGAAAACCTGCGCGAAGCGGCGGCCGGCGAACACCATGAGCATGCCGAGATGTATCCCTCCTTCGCCAAGATTGCCCGCGAAGAAGGGTTCAACGACATCGCCGATGTTTTCATGGCCATTGCCGTGGCCGAGAAGCAGCACGAAAAACGCTATCTCGACCTGCTTGCCAACATTGAAAACAACCGGGTTTTCAAACGGGAAAAACCGACCGTCTGGCGTTGCCGCAACTGCGGCTATATCCATGAAGGGACGACCGCCGCGGATAAATGCCCGGCCTGCGCCCATGCCCAGGCTCACTTTGAGCTTCTCGGCGAAAACTACTGATCATTTAAGGAGGATCAAAATGGCGAAACAACTCGAAGTCTACAAATGCTCCGTCTGCGGCAATATCGTTGAGGTTCTTCACGGCGGCCCCGGCGAACTCGTCTGCTGCGGGCAACCGATGGCCCTGATGACGGAAAATACCGTCGACGCCGCCAAGGAAAAGCACGTCCCGGTCATCGAAAAAGGCGCCGACTCCATCACCGTCAAGGTCGGCAGCGTCGCTCACCCGATGGAGGAGAAGCACTACATCGAGTGGATCGAACTGATCGCCGACGGCAAGGTCTACCGCCAGTTCCTCAAGCCCGGCGACAAACCGGAGGCGACTTTCCCCATCACCGCCGCCAACGTCAGCGCCCGCGAATACTGCAACCTGCACGGTCACTGGTCCGCCCAGGGCTAAGCAGACGCCAGCCAATAAAAAAGCCGGTTCCCCTCGGGGAGCCGGCTTTTTTATTGGTGAAAACCGGGGTCAGGCCAGCAGGGTTTCGACCTTGACTTGCAGATCCCCCATATCGAAGGGCTTGCTTACATAGGCGTCGGCGCCGGCGGCGAAGGCTTCCCGGCGATCCTCCTCCTGTGCCCTGGCGGTCATGGCGATGATCGGACAGCCGCACGTGGCAGCCTCCGACTTGAGAATCCGGGTCGCCTGATAACCGTCCATCCCTCCCGGCATCATTACGTCGAGCAGAATCAGATCGGGAATCTCGGCACGGGCGATAGCGATCGCTTCCTCGCCGCTGGAGGCATAAAACAGGTGCCGGTCCTTGCGACCGAGCATGATCGCCAATAGCTTTTGGACATCGGCCTGATCATCAACGATGAGAATCTTCTTCATTTTCCGCTCCCGAACTCGAGCATCCCCCAAAACATCCGCTCGTCAGAGAATATCCAGCAATCGAATTTCAAAGGTCAGATCCTGACCCGCCAGGGGATGATTGGCATCCAGGGTTACCTTGGTCTCGTCCAAGGCGACGATCTTGACCACAATCGGCTCGCCATCTTCCCGGGTCAATTCCAGATGATTACCGACGACCAGTTTCAATTGGGCGGGGACGTCGGCGCGCCCGACCTCGGCTACCATCTCTTCCCGATGGGGGCCATAGGCCTGTTCCGCCGTCAGGGTCACGGTCTTGAGCTCGCCGGGGGCCATGCCCAGAACCGCCTGATCGAAGCCGCGAATGACCTCCTTGCGTCCCAGGACGAACTCCAGGGGGGCCTGCCCTTCGGAACTGTCGAAAATGCTGCCGTCGGCTAAGCGGCCCACATAGAAAACCTTGACCTGATCTCCTTTTCTCGCCCCTGCCATGCCGTGCTCCTTCCGCGAAAGCCTCCGACAAACGCTCCGCCGAGGCGGACAAGGCCTCCGGGAGAGGTGTGTCGCTCTCCCGGAGGCCTTGTGGTAAGCCGAATCTTGAAAATTTCGTCTTATTTATCGTTCTGGATGGAAATCAGTTCGACCTCGAAGAGCAGGGTCGAGTTGGGCTCGATGACCGGTCCGGCGCCCCGCTCGCCATAGGCGAGATCCGCCGGGATAAAAAGCTGCCACTTGGCCCCTTCCTTCATCAGTTGCAGCGCCTCGGTCCAGCCGGGAATCACGCCGCCGACCGGAAAGGTCGCCGGCTCGCCGCGCTTGTAGGAACTGTCGAATTCGGTGCCGTCGATCAGGGTCCCGCGATAATTGACGGTGACCGTATCTTCCTTGGCCGGGGACTTGCCCGTCCCTTCGCTGAGAATCTTGTACTGCAAGCCGCTGGGCAGGGTCACGACCCCTTCCTTCTTGCCGTTCTCGGCGAGGAAAGCGGCGCCCGCCGCCTGATTCTTCTCGCCCATGGCCTTGGTCTCGGCTTCCTGCTTGGCCATCATCTCCTGCTGAAAGTTCATCAGGGTGGTCTGCGCTTCTTCATCGGTCATCAGCAGCGGACCGCCGGCGAGGGTGTCCTTGATCCCCTGGGCAAGAATCGCGGGGTCGATCTCGATTTTCTGGTTGGCGAAATCACGGCCCATGCTCATGCCGATCCCGTAGCTGACCTTGTCCTTGACGCTGGTCAGTTCCACCTTTTTGCTTTCGCCACTCTTTTCCCCGGCCGTGCACCCGGCCGCCACCAGCAGAACCGCCAGAACCGCTCCAACAATCTGTTTCATGAATTCTATGTCCTTTCGTCAGGAGGATGCAAAGCTCATCTTGTACTCTGAGGAACTTGGGCTGTCAAGGGGCATTGACACAAAATAACCCTCCGCGCCCCGGCCCCCGACGGCCTTCGCTAATTTGACCGTCCCGGCTTTCATGGCGACGAAAAATCCCCCAGCGGATCGAAGCCACGCAGGGCCAGCAGACCGTAGGCAACCCCGACGGTGCTCAGGTTACCGGCGGCGGGGGTGCGGTTTTCGTGACCGAGCAGGGCATCGGGCAGGGTGGCGTAGGGAAAGCCCAGGGTGTTGCCCACCGGTACCGCCAGTTTCTCCATCTGCCGCAGAAGATATCGCCTTTTTTCGGCGAAAGCGCGGGCCGCTTCCTTTTCGCCCCGGACCAGGTAATCGTCGCCCAACCGTTGCCAGGCGTTGGCCAGTTGAAAGGTCCACTCCGGAGAGATCAGCGGTTTACGCCCTAACGCGGCAGCAAAGGGATGGTTGATGAAATCGACCCCTTCGGCCCAGCCCTTGCCGTCGAGAGGAATGCGGACCTGACAGTTTTTTTCGACGTAGTCGAGAACGGCGCGGGCCGCATCGGGCGCGAAGGTCTCCAGCACCTCCCGACCCAGCGCCGAAACGCCCCAGGACTGCACATCGGTGGCCACGGTCCCATCGCCAAAGCCCCGATTGAAGCGCTTTTCCACGGCGTTGAACCCCTGGCGTTTGAGCCAGGACAGCACCTCGGCCCGCCCTTTTCGATAGCTTTCCCCGCCGGTTTCGCTGGCCAGCAGCCCGAACAGGGCATAGGCATCGAGATTGATTTCGGTGGCGTAACTATCCGCGTAACGGGGGAGCGACGGGTCGTAGTTGAAATGCTGGTCCTTCGGGTTGGCCGGATCGCCGGGCGGCCCCATGGCGATGCCGCCGTAATTGGGATTCTCCCGGCGCTTCTCCTGCAGGACAAGCGCGGCATCGGCGATGCGCCGGGCCAGCTGCAAGTAAGCCGCCTCGCCGGTGCGCCGGTAAAGATGGCCGGCGGCCAGCCCCAGCCAAAGATTGGCGCCGCTGCGCACCGACCAGTCGCGCCCGAGCGGTCGACCCTCGCTGAAAGAAACTGCCTCGATCACCCCGCCGAGGCGCCGGACCTCCGGCGTGCGCAGGTAGAAATCGACGATCCGCCGCGCTTCCGCCACCTCCCCCACCGCCAGCCAGGCCAGGGCCGTCACCGCCGCGTCGTAGGTGAAGGTCCAACCGGCGAAACGCCCATCGCCCACATGGCTATGGGGCAGCCCGGTGGTGACGTCGCGGTTGGCCTTGAGCCAGCGCGCCAGCCCCGTTTCCAGCTCGGTGAATTCCCCGGCCCAGGCCGCCCCGGCGCAGAGCAGCCAGAGATCGGAAGAGCACACGTCTGAACTCCAGTCACGAATCACCATCT
>CALJLX010000356.1 GCA_937982495.1 uncultured Desulfuromonas sp. | reverse complement strand
CCTCCCCCCCATGCTAGTTTTTAACCATCGGACAACTTCGGCCGGGCTGGTTCGCGCCCCGGCCTTTTTCATTTCAGGCATTTCATGACCCCTCCCGTCAAACCCGAACTGCTCGCCCCCTGCGGTAGCCTCGAAGCCTTCTTCGCCGCCATGGAAAGCGGCGCCGATGCCGTCTACGCCGGACTCAAGGAGTTTTCCGCCCGGGCCAAGGCCAAGAACTTTTCCCTGACCGACATGGAGCGGATGCTCGCCTACGCCCACCAGCGCAGGCGCAAGGTCTACGCCACCCTCAACACCCTGGTCAAGGAAGCGGAGCTGCCGCAGTTGGTCGACACGCTGGCGGCGCTGGAGGCGATGGGGATCGACGCGGTGATTTTGCAGGATCTGGCGGTGTGGCGGCTGGCGAAGGAGCATTTTCCCGGTATCGAGCTGCACGCCTCGACGCAGATGACGGTACACAACGCCGCCGGGGTGCGGATGCTGGAGAAGATGGGCTTTACCCGGGGCGTGCTGGCGCGGGAGCTCTCCCTGGCGGAGATCGCCACGATCCGCGCCCAAACCTCGCTGGAGCTGGAGCATTTCATTCACGGCGCCCTCTGCTTCTGTTTTTCCGGCCAGTGCTATTTTTCCTCCTTTCTCGGCGGCAAAAGCGGCAATCGCGGCCGCTGCGCCCAGCCCTGCCGCCGCCGCTACCGCTACCGGCAAACGGACGGCTACTATTTTTCCCCCAACGACCTCTCGGCCATCGACCTCTTGCCGCAGCTGCGCGAAGCCGGGGTCATCAGCTTCAAGATCGAAGGGCGGATGAAGAGCGCCGAGTACGTGGCCAACGTCGTCGGCGCCTATCGGCGGGTCCTCGACGCCCCGGCCGCCAAGCGGGCGGAGGCGGTCAAAGAGGCCAAGCAGCTGCTCAAGGCCTCCTTCGGGCGGCCGCCGACAAAGGGTTTTCTCCCCGGCGGCGTCCCCACCGACATCGCCGTCCCCTCGATCAAAGGCGCCACCGGGCAGCTGCTCGGCGAGGTCGCGGCGGTGCGCGGCGGCGACGTCTCCTTCAAGACCCGCGACCGCCTGCACGTCGGCGACCGGTTGCGCATCCAGCCGAAGAGCGATCAGGCCGGCACCGCCTTTACCGTCAAGAGCCTGCTCCTCGGCCGCAATGCGGTGAAAAAGGTCAATGCCGATTCTTACGTTACCGTCCCCTCCCCCTTTTCGGGGATTTTCAAGGTCGGTGACGGGGTCTTCAAGGTTTCCTCGGAGCAGGCCTTCACCCTGAGCGAGGTCGCCTGCCGCCGTAAGCTGGAAGGGACGCGGCGGGAACCGGCTCCGGTCGATCTGAAGCTGCACGTCACTCCCGAGAGCATGCACATCGTCGGGACCTGCGGCGCCATCCGCGTCGAGGGGGATTATCCCTTGGAGAGCTACCCGGCCAGCGACAAAGCCCTGTCACTCGACATCCTGCGCGGGGTTTTCGAAAAAGCCGCCGACGAACCCTTCGCCCTGCGCGAGTTGTCTTCTGGAGAACTGCCGGCGGTGGTCATCCCGCCCAAGCGCCTCAAGGAGATCCGCCGCGATTTCTACCAGGCGCTGCGCCGGGAAGCGGAAGAACGCCGGGGACGGACCCGCCGCGAGCATCGCCAGGCGGCCCTGGAATCCCTGTTGCCTGCCGCCCCACGTCGCACCGCCGAGGAACGGCGGATCAGCGTCGCCATCCGCGACAGCCGGGATGCCCAGTTGCTCAATGACTCGACCGTCGATCGCCTTATCCTCCCCCTGACCCCGGGCAACGTCCAGGAGAGCGGCCGCTTGGGCAAGCGCGGCGACGACCGCAGCGAGCGCATCGTCTGGGACGTGCCCTTCATCATTTTCGATCACCAGTGGGACGGCTACCGCGCCGCCGTCCGCGAACTGGTGAACCGGGGCTTTCTTTCTTTCCGCCTCAACAATCTCGCCCATTTCGAACTCTTCGCCGGGCTGGAGGGGCTGCACCTGAGCACCGGCTACCGCCTCTACGGCCTCAACAGCCAGGCCCTCCTCGCCTGGAAGGAACTGGGCGCCGGCGAAGCGACCCTGTACATCGAGGACGACCGCGACAATCTCGGCGACCTCCTGCAGCGCCCCATCGGCATGCCGCTGGGGATGACGGTTTACGCCTCGGTGCCGCTGATCACCTCGCGCATCCCGATCAAAGGGGTGCGCGGCGACACGCCGGTGGTTTCCGACCGGGGGGACGCCTACCGGGTGCACAAGTCCGGCGATTTGACGGTGCTGACCTCGGAAACGGAATTCTCCCTTTTGGGGCGCCTCGGCGAGCTGCAAGGACTCGGCTGCGGCCGCTTCACCCTGGAACTGGGGCATCTCGGCCCCTTCTCGCCCAAAGGCAAGCAGGTGATGGAGGCGTTGAAGAAGGGGCAGGCGCTGCCGGGGACGACCCTCTTCAACTATGAGTCGGGGATGGAATAGGAAGTCGGGGGGAAGGATGCCCAAGGAGCGGAAGCGGCTGCTGATCGTCAACAAGGTCTCGCCGGGAGTGGAGGGGCTCGAAAGCCTGCCGGCGAAGCTGGCTAAGCGTTTCGGGCTCGATGCCTTCGCCGTCCGCCAGAGTCTGCTCGGTCAAGGGATTGCCCTGCTGACCACAGGCCCCGACGAGCAACTCGACAAAATCACGCCGCTCTTGACGGCACAGGGCATCGAGCACTGGCTGGTCGACCCGACCCCGCCGCGCTTCGCCCCGGCGCGGGTGCAGGGTTTCCGCCTCGGCGGCGAAAGCCTGACTTTTCTCACCGGCGATCAGGAAGTGACCCTCGACGGCGAATCGCGGGTGCTTGCCGTTCTCGCCGATCTCAGCGGCGCCGTGGTCGACCGCGACCTCAAGCGCCTGCTGGTGCAGAACGCCTATCGCGGCGCGGCCGCCCTGAGTCATCTCGACGATGACGAGTTGATCAAGACCGCCTTGCAGCATCAGCCGGTCCTCGATCTCTACCTGCTCGATGCCGACTACCGGGTGCGCACCGGGGTACGCATCTTCGCCGGACGCTTCGATCCCCAGGGGCTGGGCGAGCATAAAAGCTACAGCGTCGCCGGCAATCTCAAGGCGATTCTGCGTCTGATCCGGGAGCGCGCCGCCGACGTCGAGTTGCGCTGCGATTTCGGTCTCGCGGCCCTTCCCGGTTGCGCCCTCAAGCGCGTGCCGCCCGGCGAGGCGCCGGGGCGGGAGCAGCTCGCCCCCCTGACCCGCTTCGGTTGGTTGATGGCCGATCTGTGGCGTCACCAGATCGCCGCCGAGGAAGCGAGTCGGGCCGCTGCGGCCGCCGCCGAGGTTCCGGCCGCCCTCGCCGCCGTCATGGGCGGACCGGCCGCCGCCGTGGTCGCCACCGCCGCCGGAGTCAAGCTGCCGGGGATGGAGGAAGTGGCCGCGGCCCTGGGGGAGGATTCCCCCGTCAAACCGGCTCCGGCGTCCCAGAGAACACCCCTGCCCCTGCCCGAGGAACTGCCGCCGCTGCGGCGCCATTCCCGACATCTGCTGTTGCGGGTTTTTCTCGTCGCGGCGGGGGTGGGCATGGCCCTCTTCGGCGTCATCGGCGAGACCGTGACGCAAATGGTTCGCCAGGGAATGCGCAACGGCCTGCTCCCCGCCCTCTTTGCCGGGGGCGCCTTCTGGGGGAGCTTCTACTACCTGCGCCTCAAGCGCCAGCTGGAAAACCTGCCGACCAGCAAGATCCGCTCCGTCGCCCTGGGTCTGGTCGAGGTTCACGGCCGGGCGCGGCGCAAGTATGCCGTGGTTTCGCCCATGACCCAGCAGCCCTGCGTCTTCTATCGGCTGCGCAAGCTGCGGCGCAACCACGAGAACCAGAGCTGGGATGAAGTCAGCACCAGCGACTGCGGACCGGTCCCCTTCGCGATCGAGGACGACACCGGCCGCCTCACCGTCGACCCCCGGGGTGCCGTCCTCAAGCCCCGCCACCGCCAGGAGGGACTGCCCGGGCAGATGAGCATGCTGCTGATGGCCGCGTCCGTCGCTGATCCGACGGAAAAATGGATCGAGGAGATCATTCCCGAGGGCGCCCCGATTTACGTCGTCGGTTACGCTTCCGCCCCCCGCCCGGCCTCCAGCAGCCTGCGGGAGCGGACCGTCGCCGCCCTGCGCGAACTGAAACAGAACCGCCACCTGATGCACCAATACGATGCCGACGGCGATGGGCACATCAGCTCCGACGAATGGCAGGTCGCCCGCGAGGAGATCGAAGAGCGGGTGCTGCGCCATTCCCTGGCCGCATCGGAAGAAGACGGCCCCCGCCCTTCATCGGTGGTGATCGGCCGCCCGGCGCGGCGGGATCTGCCCTTCATCATCGCCGAAACCGCATCGGAAGCCCATCTCACCCGGGGCTATGGCGTGTTGAGCGCGATCTTTCTGGTTTTCGGCCTGGGGTTGGCGGTTTTGGCGCTGACCCGGCTGGTCGATTTTTAACCTTTTCCATCACTCTGCAAGGAGGCACTCATGACCCTCTGGATCACCCTCGGCGTCATCCTGCTCGTTCTGGTGTTGCTCATCCTCTACGTCATCGTCGTCTACAACGGCCTGGTGACGCTGAGGAACAACATCGACAAGGCCTGGAGCAACATCGACGTGCTGCTCAAGCAGCGTTTCGACGAACTGCCCAAGCTGATCAAGGTCTGCGAAGGCTACATGCAGCACGAACGGCAGACCCTTGAAGCGGTGGCCAAGGCCCGCTCGATGATTTCGAATGCCCAGGGGAACCAAGAAAAACTGGCCGCCCAGAACACCCTGAGCGACACCCTGCGCTCCCTCTTCATGGTCGTCGAGCGTTACCCCGAGCTTAAGGCCGACAAGGTCTTCAAGCAACTCAGCGCGCGCATCACCGAGATCGAGGAGATGATCGCCGACCGCCGCGAGCTCTACAACGAATCGGTGAACATCTATAACATCCGTATCGAACAGTTCCCCGACGTGATCGTCGCCCGCCTCTTCAACTTCGCCAACCGCGAGTTGTGGCGGATCGACCCGGCCCACCGCGCCGACGTCACCGTCGCCTTCCAATCCAACTGACGCGGCATTCGACCGCTTTATTTCATCCCCAGGAGGAACTCCCATGATCCGTCACATCGTCTTCTTCAAATTCAAGGCCGACGCCACCGAGGCCGCCATCGCCGATCTCGAAGGAAGCCTCAAAGGGCTGCCCGGGCTGATCGCCGAGATCCGCGCCTTCAGCTGCGGCCGCGACGTGCTGCGCTCGGCGCGCTCCTATGACCTCGCCCTGGTCGCCGACTTCGACGACCTCGCCGCCCTCGACCGCTATCAGGTACACCCCGACCATCAGGCGGTGGTCGCCAAGGTCAAGGTGCTGGCCGAAAGCGTGGTCGCCGTCGATTTCGCGTGCTGAGCGAGATCGAAAGCAAAAAAGCAAAACGGGACCGCTCCCTGGGGAGTCGGTCCCGTTCTTCGTTGGGGGATGGGGTGCGCCTTAGAGTTGCAACGATTTGATTTCGAGGAACTCCTCCAGCCCGAAGCTGCCGAACTCGCGACCGTGCCCCGACTGCTTGTAGCCGCCGAAGGGGGCGAGCAGGTTGAAACGCCCGCCGTTGATGTCGACCTGGCCAGTGCGCAGGCGCCGGGCGACCCGTTGCGCCCGCTCCCCGTCCGCCGACCAGACCGCCCCGGCCAGGCCGTAGGGGGAATCGTTGGCGATGCGGATCGCCTCTTCCTCGTTCCGGTAGGTCAGGATGGAAAGAACCGGGCCGAAAATCTCCTCGCGGGCGATGGTCATACTCGGCGTCACCCGGCCGAAGACCGTCGGCTGCACATAGTAGCCGGTCGCCAACCCCTCCGGTGCCTCGGCGCCGCCGCAAAGAAGCTCGGCCCCCTCGGCGATGCCCTTGGCGATATGCTCCCGCACCCTCTCCCGCTGCGCGGCCGAAACCAGCGGCCCGAGCTTGGCCTGACCGCCCTTCGGGTCACCGACGGTGAACGCTCGCGCCCCTTCCGTCGCCAAGCGCGCCGCCTCGTCGTAGCGACTCTCCGGCACCAGCAGCCGGGTGTGGGCCGAGCAGGTCTGGCCGGAATTGAGGAAGCAGGCGTTCAGGGTGCCCTTGATCGCCGTCGCCAGGTCGGCATCGTCGAGGACGACCGCCGCCGACTTTCCCCCCAGCTCCAACGCGACACGCTTGACCGTCGCGGCGGCCAGCTCGGAAACCCGTTTTCCGGCGCGGGTCGAGCCGGTGAAAGAAACCATGTCCACCTCGGGATGGGCGGCCAGCACCTCACCGACCACCGGCCCGGTGCCGCTGACCAGGTTGAAGACCCCCGGCGGGAAACCGGCGGCGTCGATCAGTTCGGCGAGGATGAAGGCGTTGCAGGGCGCGACCTCGCTCGGCTTGAGGATCGTCGTGCAGCCGGCGGCCAGGGCCGGAGCGAGTTTCGCGACGATCTGGTGCAACGGATAGTTCCAGGGGGTGATGCAGGCGACCACCCCCACCGCCTCGCGCAGCACCAGCGAATTGCCGATGGTCTCCTCGAAGGGAAAATCATCGAGCAGCTTGATGGTGCTTTCCAGCACGGCGATGGGCAGCCCGACCTGCACCCGCTGGGTCATCTTCAGCGGCATGCCGACCTCGTCGGTGATGACCTCGGCCAACTCCTCGGCTCGCTCGTTCAGGCCGCGCCGGAGTTTTTCCAGCAGCGCCTGGCGTTGCGCCACCGGCGTCGCCGCCCAGCCGTCGAAGGCGTGGCGGGCGGCGCCGATGGCCGCCTCGGCATCCGCGCCGACGCCCGCCGGAATCCGCGCCATGAGCTGCTCGCTCGCCGGATTGACGACCTCGATCATTTCCCGGCCCCGGGGTTCGACCCAGCGGCCGTCGATATAAAACTTCTGGTAATCGCGCATGGCTCTCTCCTGAAAATCCGTTTAAAGGGGGTGGAAGGAAAAGTCTACCAGCAAAAATTACCGGGTCCCGAAAATTTTGTCCCCGGCATCGCCCAGGCCGGGAAGGATATAGCCCTGTTCGTTCAGACGCTCGTCAACCGCCGCGACGTACAGATCGACATCGGCATGGGCCCGGAGCACCCGCTCGATTCCCTCGGGGGCGGCGACGAGAAAGAGTCCGCGAATGCTGGTGCAACCGGCGGCCTTGAGCATATCGATGGTCGCCACCAGACTTCCCCCCGTCGCCAGCATCGGATCGACGATGAGCGCGCTACGATGGGCCAGGTTGCCGGCGAGCTTGCGGAAATAGGTGACCGGCTCCAGCGTCTTCTCGTCGCGGTAGACGCCCACGACACTGACCTTGGCGCTGGGGATGAGATCGAGCACCCCGTCCAGCATGCCCAGCCCGGCCCGGAGTATGGGGACGACGGTAATCTTCTTTCCCTTGATCCGCTCCACCGCCACCGGCCCCGCCCAGCCGCGAATGCTGTGCCGTTCCGTCTCCAGATCCCGAGTCGCCTCGTAGGTCAGCAGACGCGCCACCTCCGACGCCAGCTCGCGAAATTCCTTGGTGCTGATATTCTGCCGGCGCATCAGCCCCAGCTTGTGCCTGACCAGCGGATGCCCAACCTCGATGACCGCCATGGTGCCTCCTTCGTCGAAAGGCCGCCAAATTCATACTTTCAACTTTACCGGAGAGCACCCCAGAGAACAAACGAAGAACCACCACAAAAACTGTCAGGGAAGACTACCGGAGAAAAGCCCTTTGGCACACCGACAGCCCCATATAACCGGGGCGACAAAACCCCAACACCAAAAAGGGCCTACGGAATAAACCGTAGACCCTTGATTTGTTTGGCTCCCCAACCCGGACTCGAACCAGGGACAGGGTGGTTAACAG
>CALJLX010000355.1 GCA_937982495.1 uncultured Desulfuromonas sp. | reverse complement strand
AGCGGCAAGTTCTCCACCGATCGCACCATGCAGGACTACAACCGCGACATCTGGCAGCTGGAGCCGACGCCGCCGGTACCGATGGTGTGAGGGGCCGATGAAAAACGCCCATCCGCGGCGTTGCCCTATCCCCTTAGATCGTTGCAGCACTCGACTGAAAAAACAGGGCCGTTCCTTCCGGAGCGGCCCTGAACGTTTTTCGGGGGTGGGGCAGGGGGCGGATGTCAGCTTGCCGGGAGGAAGAAGCCGACCCGGCTGCCCCGGCCCGGGGCGCTGTCGATCCAGACCCGGCCGCCGTGGGCCTGGACGATGTTCTTGACGATGCACAGCCCGAGCCCGGTGCCGCGGGGTGCGGTGTTCGAGTCGTCGGCGCGGTAGAAGGGATCGAAGGCGCGGGCCTGCTCGTCGCCGCTCATGCCCCGGCCTTCGTCCACAACCTCGATGCGCGCGCCGCCGGCTTCGCCGGCGAGGAGCAGATGGATCGGCCGGTCGGCCGGCGAGTATTTAATGGCATTGCTGATCAGGTTGCCCAGCACCTGGCCGATGCGCAACGGATCGCAAAGGCAGGTCGCCGGGATCTTTTCCCGCCCTTGTATGCTGATGGGGCGGTCGGGGAAGAGCTGGCGGTAGCGGTGCGCCGTTTTGTCCAGCAGGGCGGCGAGATCGACGGTCTCGCGGTTGAGGGGGATGGCCTGACCGTTTTCCATGCGGTCGAGATCGAGCAGCTTGTTGGTCAGTTCGTAGAGGTATTCGGCATTTTCGTGGACTTCGGCGATGAAGGCCCGTTTCTGCTCGTCGCTGAAGTCGCCGTAGCTGCCTTCGTCATGCAGCAGGTTGGCGTAGCCGAGGATCGAGGTCAAAGGCGTACTCAGTTCGTGGGCGGCGGTGGAGATGAACTGGGTTTTCATTCGGGCGATCTGGCGTTCGGCGGTGATGTCCCGCAGGATGACCAGGGACTCGCCCTGGCGTTCGCCGTCGGCGGCCAGGGGCGTGCTGGTGATCGCCAGGCGGCGGCCGCTCCCCCCTTCGCCGGCGGCGACCTCCAGTTCGACCCCCTCCTGAGCGTCTCCCGCCTCTTCATTCACCAGTCGTCCCAGAGCCCTGAGAATCGACCAGAGCGGCTGCCCCATGAGCGCGTCCGCCGGCTGGTTGAGCAGCCGCCGGGCCGCCGGGTTCATCAGGCTGACCCGGTTTTGCCGGTCGGTGACCAGCAACCCGTCGGGGACGGAGCGAATGATGTCGTCGAGATGGCGCTTGCCGGCCATCAGGCGTTCTCGCGATTGGGCAAGATCGTCGGCCATGCGGTTGAAGGCGTGGGCAAGGGTGCCGATTTCGTCGTCGCGGCGGATGACCGCCCGCGCCGACAGTTCCCCCCGGCCGAAACGCTCCGCCGCGTTGCGCAGCTCCGCCAGGGGCCGGGCCAGCCAGCCGGCGAGGCCGATGCCCGCCGCCAGGGCCAGGGCGATGCCCGCCACCGTCGCGGCGATCGTGGTCCGGATTCCGTCATGGATGATGTCGTTAACCTCATCCTTGGTCTTGACCAGCTCCCATTTTTCGTGTTCGAGCGCCTTTTCGATGGCGATGTGGAACTGGCCTTCCCGTTCCTGCAGGCGGTGAAAGGCGTCCAAAAGCTCCTTGCCCCCGGCGCCGGCATGGATGATGTCCATCAGCGCCAGGGTCGAACTTTGCAGCCGGCTTCCCTGGGTACGCACCTCGGCGAGAAAGGACTCCTCTTCGGGAAAGAGGGTGTGTACCATCTTTTCGTAGCGCAGCAGGGCTTCGACAAAAGTGAAACTGGCCCGGGCCAGTTTTTTTCTCGGGGCGTCGAGGGCGGCAGGGGTTTCGGGGCTGGCGAGCATGATCAGACCGAAGTCCGCCGCCGACGCCGAGATGTTCATCCCCGCCCGGCGCAGGTCATCCAGGACATCGCTGACGGGCAAGAGGTCGTTGCGTACGAATTCGAATTCGCGGTGAATGGTTTCGGTGACCCGAATGCCGATGGCGCCGATAAAACCGGCGAGAATCGCCATGAAGATGTAACTGAGGATCAGGATGCCGCGCAGGCGCATGGAGCTCTCGTGGTCAATTAAGGAGTTGGGCGGTAAGAAATTTACCGGTCATTTGTGCTGGATTGTCCGGCAGCTTACTACGGAAGGGCGGGATTAATCAAAAAACTTTTTGCGGGGAAGGGGTTTTCCGGGGGAGCGGACTCCCCCGGAAAAGTGGGGTGGATCAGGAACGGACCTGGGGCAGAAGCTCTTCGAGCAGGCGGAAGAGTTCGTCGAGGTCGGCTTGGGTCATGTCCGCCATATGCGGAATACGGAAGGTCTGGTTTTTGATCTTGCCGTAGCCGTTGTCGATGGCGTAGCCGCGCTCGCCGGCGAGTTTTTTCAGCTTTTCCAGGTCGGTACGGCCGTCGTTGGCGCCGGCGGTGAGGGTCAGGCTGCGGTAGCCCTCGGCGGCGAAGAGGCCGAAACCCTGAGCGAGCACCCATTGCCGGGTCGCTTCGGCCATGCGGCGATGGCGCTCGTAGCGGTTTTCCAACCCTTCGGCGAAGAACTTGCGCAGCTGGTGGGCGAGGGCGTAGATCAGGCTCAGGGCCGGGGTGCTCGGGGTATTGTCCTTCAGGTCGTTGGCGGCAAACTCCTCGAAATCGAAGTAATAACCGCGATTGGGGATGGTCTTGGCCTTTTCCAGCGCCTTCGGCGAGACGGCGAAGACCGCCAGTCCCGGCGGCAGGCCGAAGGCTTTCTGCACCCCGGCCAGACAGACGTCGGTGCCGAGGGCACCGACATCGATCTTCACCGCGCTCATGGAGGAGACGGTGTCGACGATGAAAGAAACATCGGGATATTTTTTCATGACCTCGGCGATCTCTTCCAGGGGGGAGAGGACGCCGGTGGAGGTCTCGTTGTGGACCAGGGTCAGGGCGTCGTACTTGCCGGAGGAAAGGGCGCCGTCGACCATCTCCGGGGTGACCGGGCGACCCCAGTCGGCGGAAAAGAGATCCGCCTCCAGGCCGCAGCGACGGGTGACATCGTGCCATTTGGTACTGAAGGCGCCGTTGCCGAAGTTGGCGCAACGCTTGCCCACCAGGTTGCGCACCGCCCCTTCCATGACCCCGAAGGCGCTGGAAGTGGAAAGGAAAACCGGATTCTCCGTGTTCAGCAGCCGTTTCAGGCCGGTCGTCACCTCGTGCTGGAGGGTCGCGTACTCCTTGCCGCGGTGGCCGATCATCGGCGCGCACATGGCCTGGTAGACATCGGCGGCGACCTGAACCGGGCCGGGAATGTAGAGTTTCTTGTCCATCGCGTGAGTGCTCCTGTGGGAAAAGGCCAAAAATGGATCGTCGACCGACAGGGTCCGAACGAGAAAACGCCCGGCTCCGTCGATGCGGTAGAGCCCAGGCGTTCGGCTGTCGCGGTCGAAAATCTCCTGCTCCCCGGTGGTTGCCCACCCTACGCCAGTTACAGGCGACCGTTGAAAAAATTTTCGCGCCGAAAGGCTCGGCAAGCCGTGCCTGATTAACATATCCGGGTGGGTCTGTCAAGGCATTCCCTCGTTGACTTTCCCCGGTCTGAAGGTTAGGATGCCAGGGTTTTCAATGGTTTCCCCGTCTGTTTGTTCTTATTTTCGGGAGGATTGCAAAGCGTATGCGGCTGCCGACGAAATTGCTGCTGATGACCCTGGCCGGACTCCTGCTCATCCCCTTCGCGGCCCGGGCCGAGCTGGTTCTGGGAGCCTTTCCCCAATCGACGTCCCTGCTCAAGTCCGTACCCCAGGCGCAACGGCTTGCCGCCTATCTCGAACACCGCCTGGAGGAATCCGTCGCCGCGCGCATCTTCCTCGCCGAAGAGGAATTGCGGGTCGCCCTCGGCAGCGACGCGGTGGTCGATCTGGCGGTGGTGAACGAATCCGAGGCGGATGCCGGAAAGGGTTTCCGCGTCCTCGCCCGGCCCACGCCGCGCGCCGAGATTGCCGCCGCCGGAACGCTGGTCGCGCGCGCCGGCCTGGAGGAGGACCGCTTCCAGCGTCTGGCCGAGGTGCTTGCCGGCATGGACCAGGATGAAGGGGGGCGAGCGCTCCTTTACGATCTGGGGCTGGGGAGTCTGGCCGTCACCGCCTCCGGCGCCGCGCCGACGGGGAGCACGGCGGTGATCTCTGCCCGTGCGGTCCCCGCCCGGTCCGGACTTCCCGTTTCCGGCGAGGGCAAAGCCCTGGTACTCGGCGCCCTGGCCGCAGATGTCGCCCAGGCCGAGGTCTTTGCCCGGGATTTCGGACAACGTCTCGGACTGCCTCTGCGGGTCCGGTCCTTTCCGGTCCAGGATGAGCTGCTGCAATGGCTGGGACGCTATCGCATGATCGACCTGGCCTTCCTGCCCGAGTCCGCCGAGCGGCAGGCGCTCTCGGCCCGGGTTCTGCGTCTCGCCCGAAGCGCCGAGCTGGCAGGCGGCCAGGCCCCGGCGCAGAGCCTGCTGGTGGCCCGCCCGGGGCTTTCCCCTCGGCAACTGAGCGCCGTGCGTCAGGCTCTGGCGGGCGGCCCGGTGGCCCAGCGCCCTGCCTCCGCCCCTGCCGTCTCCCGTCCGGCGATGAAAAAGCCGACCCCCAGACCGGCGTCGGTTTCCCTTCCGGCGTCGGCGCGGGGGGGACGTACCTCCGGCCGGGTCGCCTCTTCTCTGACCTTGGGCAGCGTACCCGGCGTGCTCTTTCGCGACGAGGCCCAGGCCCGGGAGTTCGCCCGGCTTCTCGGCGACCGTCTGGGGGTGCCGGTGAATGCCCGCTCTTTCCCCGATCAGCAGACTCTTCTGCAGTGGCTGGGGCGTCACCGCATGATCGACATCGGTGTGCTCGAAGCGGCTTTTCTGCGCCGCCAACCGGCCGGCAACGCCTTGCCTTTGCTCCCTGCCGGCGCCTTCGGGGGGGGGGAGGTCAGCCTGGTCGCCCGCCAGGGCCTTTCGTCCGCAACCCTGCAACGCCTGCGCGACGGCTTGAACCAGCTGGTTGACGATCCGGCTGTGGAGCGCCTGCTCGGCGGGGGAGCCGTCTCCCCGCCGCCGCCGCGCACCGTCGCCGCTCCGGTGCCGGCAACGCCCCGGGTCGAAGCGCCCGTTGCGGTTCCCGCGCCGCCGCCGGTCAGATCGGAAGAGCACGCGTCTGAACTCCAGTCACGAATCACCATCTCGTATGC